>JAJYBX010000076.1 GCA_021778785.1 Acidobacteriota bacterium | reverse complement strand
CACCTCCCCGCCATCCACCCCCATCGCCGTTCCCAACCACGCCCCCGTCCTGCCACCCGCCATCGCACTCCCGGCCGGAAGCCAGGGGACTCCCTACAACCAGATTCTCCCCACGGCCACGGATGTGGATAACGATCCCGTCACCTACGCCCTCACGGGAGCCCTCCCCGCCGGGATCAGCTTCGCTCCGGGAACCCACAGCCTGACGGGCACCCCCACCCAGGCGGGCACCTTCGGCCTGTCCTACGCCGCCAACGATGGCCAAGGCGGCAGCGCCAGCCGGAGCATCTCTCTGGTGATCGCGCCCACCACCTTCCTCATCCAAGGCCATGCCGGAACGGCGGGCGCGACCCTCACCTACATCGATGGCACGGCGAAGACGGTCACCGCCGATGCCTCCGGAGCCTACAGCCTCCCCGTCCCCTACGACTGGTCCGGCACCGTCACGCCTTCCAAGGCCGGCACCACCTTCACACCGGCCAGTTCCACTTACACCCATGTGCTCGCCAACCAGGCCCAGAACTACACCGCCTCGGCCATCACCTACACCCTCAGCGGCAATGCCGGGGTGGCCGGCGCGACCCTCGCCTACGTCGATGGCACGGCGAAGACGGTCACCGCCGATGCCTCCGGAGCCTACAGCCTTCCCGTCTCCTACGACTGGTCCGGCACGGTCACCCCCGCCAAGGCCGGCTACACCTTCACGCCCGCCAGCTCCACCTACACCCATGTGCTCGCCAACCAGGCCCAGAACTACACGGCCTCGGCCATCACCTACACCCTCAGCGGCAACGCCGGCGTGGGGGGCGCGACGCTCACCTTCGTCGATGGCACGGCGAAGACCGTGACCGCGGATGCCTCCGGAGCCTACAGCCTCTCCGTCCCCTACGGCTGGTCCGGCACCGTCACGCCTTCCAAGGCCGGCTACACCTTCACGCCCGCCAGCCGGAGCTACGCCAACCTCACCGCCAGCCTGGCCGGGCAGGACTACACCCTCGCCAACCTGGTGCTGTCGGGATCGGCCGATACCCAGGGCAACTCCACCTTCACCATCACCAACATCGGCGGGGCCATGACTTCCGCCTTCACCTGGGAGCTCTACCAGAACGGCACCTTCCTCACCAGTGGCTCGTTCCAGCTGACGGCGGCCGGAACCCCCGGCGCGACCACGCAGCTCTCGATCAACGGGTTGTACGGGAATGTGACGGTGGTCCTCAAGGATGGCAGTTCCACCCAGATCGCCAGCGCCACCGTGCTCGTGGAGTACCACCCGAACGTGACGATCAAGCAGGCCACCACCCAGGCCGATCCCACCAACCTGAGCCCCATCCTCTTCGATGTGGTGTTCGATGGCCCGGTCACCGGCTTCGACGCCAGTGGCGTGGTCATCACCGGCATGGCGGGAGCACCTGGCATCACCGTGACCGGCAGTGGCGCCAACTACCAGGTGGCCGTGACGGGCATGGCCAATGGCGAGACCGTCACCGCCGCCATCCGCGCCAACGCCGCCCTCAGCACGACGAGCGGCTTCGGCAACCTGGCCTCCCGCACCGGGTACGACAACCACGTCACCTTCTACAAGGTCAATCTCGTCCTGTCGGGCTCTGCGGACCTCGCCGGGAATTCCAACTTCACCATCACGAATCTCGGGGGCCAGATGCTCTCGGACTACACCTGGGACCTCTACCAGAACGGGGCCTTCCTCACCAGCGGCCCCTTCAGGCTGACGGCCGCGGGAACCCCCGGCGCGACCACGCAGCTCTCGATCAATGGGCTGTACGGGAACATCACCGTGGACATCAAGGATGGGACGACGGCGAGCGCGGTCCAGATCGCCAGCGCCACCGTCTTCGCAGAGTTCCACCCCGGCGTGACGATCAAGCAGGCCGCAGGGCAGGCCGATCCCACGAGTTCGAGCCCCATCCTGTTCGACGTCGTCTTCGACGGCCCCGTCAGCGGCTTCACCGCTGGCGGCGTCGTGATCACCGGCATGGCGGGAACGCCCGGCGTGACCGTGACCGGCAGCGGCGCCAACTACCAGGTCGCGGTGACCGGCATGGCCCCGGGCGAGACCGTCACCGCCACCCTCCCCGCCAACGTCGCGGTCAGCACCACGAGCGGATTCGGCAATCTGGCCTCCCGCACCGGGTACGACAACCACGTCACGTTCAACTAGGACGAAGCTCGTCAGCAGCTGGACCCGAGGCCGGGGCCCTCCCGGCCGGGTCGGAGTTGCACCGTCCAAGGAAGGAATCACCCCCCGGGTGCTGGAAGGGGGCGATTCCCGTCCGGCAAGGATTTCTTCCCGCTGAGGGCGCCGGGCATACTGGCAACGGGAGGAACCCCATGCACTACCGGAAGCCCTGCGGCAGCGTCCTGGAGGCCATCGGCAACACGCCCCTGGTCCGGCTCCGCCGCGTCGTCGCGGACCTTCCGGCGGAGATCTTCGCCAAGCTGGAATTCATGAATCCCATGGGCAGCAGCAAGGACCGCATCGCCCGCTACATGATCGAAGCCGCCGAGCGCGACGGCCGACTGAAGCCCGGCGACACGATCATCGAGAACTCCTCGGGCAATACGGCCATGGGCCTGGCGCTCCTGGCCATCCAGAAGGGCTACCGGCTGAAGGCCGTGGTGCGGGACACCATCTCGAAGGAGAAACTGAACCAGCTGCTGGCCCTGGGGGTGGACGTGGTGAAGGCGGACACGAGCCTGGCGCCGGAGCACCCCGACAGCTACAACCGCCTGGCGGTCAAGCTGGCCCGGGAGACCCCCGGCTGCTACTTCCCCGACCAGCACGGCAACCGCGAGAACAACGCCGCCCACTACCACGGCACGGGGCCGGAGATCTGGGAGCAGATGGAGGGGCGGATCGACGTCTTCGTGGCGGGCGCAGGCACCGGCGGCACCATCGGCGGCACGGGCCGCTACCTGAAGGAGCAGGATCCGAAGATCCGCGTCATCGCCGTGGATCCCGTGGGCTCCGTCTTCTCGCCCCACTTCCGCGGCGAGAAGGAACTCAAGGCCGGGCCTTACAAGGTCGAGGGGCTGGGCGACGAGTTCCTCATCCCCACCATGGAGTTCGACGTGGTGGACGACATGCTCCAGATCACCGACCGTCAGGCCTTCCACCACGCGCGGCGCCTGGTGCGGGAGGAGGGCATCCTGGGCGGCGGCTCCAGCGGCGCGGCCCTCTGGGCTGTCCGCCAGGTGGCGAAGCGGCTGCCGCCCCGGGAGCGGCCCTACCGCATCGTCACCGTCTTCCCCGATGGCGCAGGCCGCTACCTCAGCAGCATCTTCAACGATGAGTGGCTGGCCGCCCAGGGGCTCTTCGAGCCGGATGCCGAGGGTTGATGATGAAAAGCCTCCACGAAGGACACGAAGACGCCCTCCGGGCGCCAGAAGGGACACGAAGACAGCCGGTCACAGCTGGCAGGAATGGCCTTCGTGCGCATCAGGATCCTTTCTTTGTGCCCTTCGTGGAGATCCTTTCCGAACCGTCCGGTCGGGGGGATTGACCATGTTCAGCGGCACCTACGTCGAGGCCATCCGCCAGGCGCTCCACGACGCCATGGAGGCCGATGCCCGCGTGTGCTGCCTGGGCGAGGACATCGGCGTCTACGGCGGGGCCTTCCGCGCCACGGAGGGCCTGCTGGAGCGCTTCGGCGCGGACCGCGTCATCGACACGCCCATCTCCGAACAGGCCATCGCGGGCTCGGCCATCGGCCTGGCGCTCATGGGCCAGCGGGCCGTGGCGGAATTCCAGTTCATGGACTTCGCCCTGTTGGCCTCGGATCTCATGGTGAACTTCGCCGCCAAGGCCCACTGGCGCTGGGGCGCGAGCGTGCCCGTGGTGTTCCGGGGTCCGGCCGGCGGCGGCAACGGCGGCGGGCCCTTCCACAGCCAGAACCCCGAGGGCCACTTCCTGGGCAGCCCCGGCCTGAAGGTGGTGGCGCCGGGCACGGTCCGCGATGCCTACGCCCTGCTGCGGGCCGCCATCGACGATCCGGATCCCGTGCTCTTCCTGGAGCACAAGCACCTCTACCGGCGCCTCAAGGACCAGTGGGACGAGGCGCCCACCGCGCGCCTGGGCGAGGCCGCCCTGCGGAAGGATGGGGGCGCCGCCGCCATCGTCACCTACGGCGCGGCCCAGCACACGGCCCTGGAGGCGGTGGCCGATCTCGACGTGGCCGTGCTGGACCTGCGCACCCTCTGGCCCCTGGACGACGCCGCGATCGAGGCCCTGGCGAAGCGCACCCACCGGGTGCTGGTGCTCACGGAGGCCAGCCGCACCTTCGGCCCCGGCGCCGAGCTGGCGGCCCGCCTCCAGGAGGCCTGCTTCCCCTGGCTGGATGCGCCGGTGATGCGCCTGGGCGCGGCGGACACGCCCACCCCCGCCAGCCCGCCCCTGGAGGCCGCCTTCCTGCCCGGCCCCGCCGCCATCCGCGCCGCAGTGGACCGGCTGCTGGCATGGTGAGACCCGGCGCGGCCGGGCGCAGCCTCCTCCTCGCGGCCTTCGGCGCGCTGGGCCTGGCGGCCCAGTCCCTCGCCCTCACCTTCGACGACGGCCCGAACCGGGTGCGGACACCGCTCCTGTCCCCGGACCAGCGCAACGCCGCGATCCTGAAGGCCCTCAAGGAAGCCAAGGTCCAGGCCATCGTCTTCGCCAACGGCATCGACGGCGGCGACACCCCGGAGGGTCGGGCGGCCCTGGCCGCCTGGGGCGAAGCCGGCCACCGGGTGGGCAACCACACCTACTCGCACCTGCGCCTCGCGGACCTCGCCGCCTTCGAGGCGGACTTCCAGCGCTGCGACGCCATGATCCGGGGGCTCCCGGGCTACACGAGGCTGTTCCGCTTCCCCTACCTGAAGGAGGGCGCCACGCTCGAAGCCCGGGACGGCATGCGGAAGGCCCTGGCCGAGGCCGGCTACCGCGACGCCCAGGTGACCATCCCCACCTTCGACTGGCTCATCGACGAGCACCTGCGGACCCGCCTCAAGGCTGATCCCCACGCGGATCTGGAACCCTACCGCACCTACTACGTGGAGGACGTGCTGGACCAGGCGGACCGCGCCCGGGCCCTCGCCCTGAGGCTGACGGGCCGGGAGGTGGCGCACGCCATGCTGCTGCACCACTGCCTGCTGAACGCCCTCTTCCTGGGCGACCTCATCCACGCCCTGCGGGCCAACGGGTGGACCCTCGTGGGTCCCCTGGAGGCCTACGCCGATCCCATCTACCAGCAGGCGCCCCGGACCCTGGATACGGGCACCAGCCTTCTGAGAACCCTCGCGGCGGAGCGGGGCCTGATCCCCGCCCGGGCCGAGGGTCTGGAGGAGGCCTATGCCCGCGAGAAGGTGCGGCTGCGGGAGGCGGGCCTATGATCCTTCCTGCCGCCCCACCCGCCTTCGTGCAACCCGCGCCGCAGGACAACCTCCTGGTCCAGGGGCAGAAGGCCCTCCATGCGGGCCGTCCCCTGGAGGCCCGGCGGTTCCTGGAGGCCTGGCTGGCCGCCCACCCGGACGATGCCGACGCCCGTGTGGCCGCGGGCTTTGCCGCCCTGCGCCTGGAGCGGGTGCGGGAGGCCGCCGACCATTTCGGCGCGGCCCTGGACCGGGCCCCGGGCTACGTCGACGCCGCCTACGGGCTGGGCCTCTGCCTCCTCCGGGAAGGGCGCAACCGGGAGGGACGGACCGCCCTCGAAGCCGCCCTGGCGCGAGATCCGGCCCGGATGGACGTAAAGGAGGCCGTGGCCCGGGCCCGGCTCCTGGCCCCCGACCCGCCCCCGCCCCTGCCGCCCCTGATGCGGCCGAAGGCCCTGCAGATGCCCGCCCGCGTGGCGGGCCGGGGCTTCGCGATCCCCGATGGCCGCGGAGGCTGGCGGCCCTTCTTCATCAAGGGCATCAACCTGGGCGCGGCGCTGCCCGGCCGGCATCCCAGCGAGTTCCCGGACAAGGCCACCTACGCCGGCTGGATCGGGGAGATGGCCGAGCTGGGCGTGAACGCCATCCGGGTCTACACCATCCACCCCCCGGGTTTCTACGAGGCCCTGGCCGAGCACAACGCCAAGGCCGCGAAGCCCATCTGGCTCATCCACGGCGTCTGGACCGAGCCGCCGCCGGACGACGACTTCCGCGAGGAGGGCTGGTGGTCCCGGTGGCGGCTGGAGATGCGCCGGGTGGTGGACCTGATCCACGGCCGCGCGGACATCCCCCCCGCGCCCGGCCACGCCGCCGGCGCCTACCGCGCCGACGTGTCGAAGTGGACGCTGGCCATCATCCTCGGCCGCGAGTGGGAGCCCGCCGGTGTGGAGGCCTACGACGCCCGCCATCCCGGCCTCTCCGACTACCGGGGCCGGTTCCTTTCCGTGAAGCAGGGGAATGCCACCGAGGTGTTCATGACCGTGGCCATGGACTACTTCCTGGACTACGAGTTCGACACGTACCACGCCCAGCGGCCCCTGGCCTACACGAACTGGCCCACCCTCGATCCCCTCACCCACCCCACCGAGTCCACCAAGGACGAGGAGCTGGCCTGGGACCGGAAGCTCGGCGTGACGCCCGGCGAGCGGCAGATCCGGGAGTACGACAACGACGCCGTGGGCCTGGACCTGGAGAAGGTGGACGCCCTGCCCCTCGATCCGGCGGGGATCTTCGCCAGCTACCACGCCTATCCGTACTATCCGGACTTCCTGAACCTCGATCCGGGCTACGCGAAGGGCGGCGACACCTACGCCGCCTACCTGCGCGATCTGGTGGCCCACCACCGGAAGCATCCGGTGCTGATCTCGGAATTCGGCGTGCCCAGCTCGCGGCTGGTGGCCCACTGGCAGCCCCAGGGCATGACCCACGGGGGGCAGTCGGAGCGTGAACAGGGCGAGCAGGATGCCCGGATGTTCCGGGACATCCACGACAACGGCTGCGCCGGGGGCATGCTCTTCGCGTGGATCGACGAGTGGTTCAAGAAGAACTGGCTGGTCATCGACGACGAAGTGCCCCTGGAGCGGAAGCCCCTCTGGTACAACGTCGAGGACGCGGAGGAGAACTACGGCCTCATCGCCTACCACCCGGGCGCGGCGGGGCCCGCCATCCGCATCGACGGGAAGGCCGGCGACTGGGCCGCCGTGCCCGACTACCTCGCGGGACCCGGCCTCCGGCTGAAGGTGCTGGCGGACGAGGGCTGGCTCAACCTGGGCCTCTTCTTCAAGGGCCCCGTCCCGGACTGGGCGAAGGAGGGCTTCGCGGTGGGCCTCGACACCCACGGCGCCGACCTCGGGGACCACCGCCTGCCCTGGGGCCTGGGCCTGCGCTCCCAGGCGGGGCTGGAATTCGTGGTGCGCTTCCAGGGCGACCAGACGGCCCTGTACGCAGATGCGCCCTACGACCTCTTCACCCACCGCCTGGACCGCCCCATCCGCAGCGTGGACAACGACGCGGGGATCTTCGTCATGCCCATGACCGAGAGCAACCGGCCCCGCCTCGGCCGCGACGGCACCCGCTTCCCCGGCCACCGGCAGGCGATCGGCTGGCTCCGCCGGGG
Organism: Acidobacteriota bacterium; assembly: GCA_021778785.1. Lineage (GTDB taxonomy): Bacteria > Acidobacteriota > Holophagae > Holophagales > Holophagaceae > Geothrix. The sequence continues at coordinate 335 of JAJYBX010000076.1, read as the reverse complement.
CACGCAGGATCGCTCGGATCCGGCTTTCGATTCCCGGGCCGAGTGGCGGGAGGGCACGGCCGGGGACGGCTGGAGCTTCCTGGAGGCCCGCCTCCCCTGGGGGCTCCTGAACGTCACCGACCCCAGCTCCCGGCGCGTGATCCGGGATGCCATCCCTCCGGGCGACGAGGTGGGCACGGTGGTGACGGAGGGCTTCCGCCTCTGCCTCGTGCGCTTCCATGTGGGGGACTCCGGAACGCTCCAGCCCGCCGGTTCCCTGCCCGTGGCCAGGGATGGGGTCGTGCCCCTGCCGCCCCTGTTCACCTGGCCTGTCTGGGAGCAGCCCACCTTCCATC
>JAJYBX010000075.1 GCA_021778785.1 Acidobacteriota bacterium | reverse complement strand
AGTTCCCGCTCCAGTTCCGGGACCAGCAGCAGGGTGCGCCAGGAGGCGTTCTTCTTGGAGCGCAGCACGTCGCCGTAGATGTGGTCCCCCACATACAGCACCTGCTCGCCTTCCGCCTGGAGCTGGCTCTCCAGCCAGGCCGCATGGCCGCCTGAGAAGCAGCGGGGCCGGCCCTCCAGGGGCGCGGCCTCGGCGGTCTCCGTGAAGAAGCCGGGCTTGCGGCTGCTCACCACGATGAGATCGAAGTAGTCCGTCCAGCGGGGCCGGGCCTCGTCCTGGCCATCCAGGAGGTGCGAGAGCACGCCGTCGGTGAAGGTCCACTCGCTGTTGGTGAGGATGAAGAGCTTCTTGCCCGAGCGCTTGAGGCGGTCCAGGGCCAGGGCCAGCTGGGGGTCCTGGTGGATGAAGTAGTCGCGGTGCGAGAGGATCTCGGCCTTCATCTCGCCGTTCCGGTGGGCGGTGTCGATGGCCCAGCGCACCTGGTGGAAGAGCTGGAGGTAGTTGTCGGCCTTCAGGAATCCCCGGTCGAAGCCGTCCACCATCTGGGCGAAGAGATGGCTCTCGGGGATCTCGAAGAGGGTGTCGATGCTGCGGAAGCCCTTGGCCGTGGTGGCCAGGCGGCGGCGACCGTAGACGGCCTCCATCTCCGCCCGGCCAAGCTGCCGGCTGCCATGGCAGGCCCGCACCACCTGGCGTTCCCGGTTCAGCTTGAGGAGGTTGCCCCGCAGGCCGTCCAGCACCAGCCCGCGCACGGCGAAGGCCGGATCGTACTCCACCCCCAGCAGCCAGGGGGAATACTCGTGCTCCCGCACCAGCAGCCGCGCGGCCTTCTTGAAGGCCAGCTCGTCGATCTCGGGTGAGCGGTAGCGGGCCAGGGTGTGGTCCATGTCGAAGCCCACGGCCCGGATCTCCCCGAGGGGCAGGGTCCGCAGGGCGAAGAGCTTGTGGGCCGGGGCGAGCCGTTCCTCCCCGCCCGTCAGGGGCGGGGCGGTGAGCAGGGCGGGGTCCCATAACGTCATGGAGGGAGTCTACTCCGGGGTCCCCGGGCCCGAGCCTGCGGAGCGGGGCCCCCGCAGGGAGCGAATCAGGTCGAAACCGCGTGCAGCCGTCATTCCGGCTCCGAGCCGATGCCGTGCGTGATGCTCTGGTGCCCGAACACCTCGAAGGCCAGCCGCCGGAACCGCTCGCTGTGGCCCCAGTCCCGCTCCCGGTCCATCCACAGCTTGTAGTGGATGAGCTCGTGCTCGAGGATGCGGCGCTGCACCTGCTCCGGATCATGGCAGTGCATCCCGCACACTGGCTGGGGCCAGGGCCAGTCCCGGCGCCGCAGGAGCGGGATGCTGAGGCGGATCTCCGGGTGCCACTTCCCCCGGAAGTCCTTCTCGATCACGAAGAGCCCCGCGCACCGCACCATCCGCGGCGACCACACCACCGGCGGCGGGGGGATCTCCCAGCCCGCCTCGCGGAGGATCGCCTGGGCCTTCTGGCGGAGGGTGATGGTCATCCTTTGATGTTGGGGCAATCCGGCCGGAATCGGGATTCCCGGGGCGCCTGGGCGTCCCGACCGGATGGATCAGGGGCCGGTGGAAGGGATTCAGACTCACCCTTCCTGGCTCAGGTCCCCAGCCAGGTCGGCAAGCCGCTTTTTCGCCTCGCGCTTCCCGAGCTTCCTCAGCGAAGCGATCGCTTCGAGCTGAGCTGGCCTGGGGCGGCTCTTCCCGGCTTCCCAATGGTAGATGGACTGGCCCGAGACGCCGATGAGCCGGCCCATATCGGCAGCGGACAACCCGAGCTTCTGGCGCTGCGCCGCGAGGCGTTTCGCGCTGAAACGGAAGCGCGCGGCGCCTTCGGGGCTTTCCGTCGCTGCGGGCTTTTTCAGGATCTTTTTTGAAACCTGTGCCTGCTGCTTCTCCAGCAAGTCCAGACGCCGCTTCAGATCCGCGATCTCGCTGCGGTACCGGCTGGAGGCCTTACGAAGTGATTCGAGCTCGTTCCGGGCTTCCTTGCGGGCGAGCCTGAGGATCTCGGATTTCAATAGGGTGGCGAGGTTGGGCATGGAGAACTCCTAAGCCACTGTAGGCATTTCTCCACTTTGCCACCATTGGATTGAGCGCAGCCTCGGGTTCTGCCCGGATTCTACTTTCTGGGCTTTTCGAGAACCTTGCTGTGCTTGAAGGAACCCAGCAGGAGGTTGGGCCCCTGTTCGGCCATGCCGGCATCCAGGGTTTCGCTGCCGAGGTAGAACTGACCCTGCAGATAGGACAGGGGGGGGGCTTCCAGATCGGGAAAGCTGCGCAGCACGGCGAAGGCCAGGTGGACGAAGGCCTCGATGCCCTGGTAGTGGACGGCCGAGGCCCGGTCCAGCAGCAGGTTGTCCTCGTACTTGTTCAGGTGCCGCGAATAGTAGATGACCTTGCCATCGAAGGTGATGTGGGAATCCTCGGTGGCGACGGTGTAGATCTTGCCCTTGTCCGTGACGTCGAACCTGAAGGGGGTCCCCTTCTTGAACGCCGCCAGCAGGCCCTGGAACTTGGGGTGGTTGAGGTAGGCGGTCCCGTAGTTGACCTTCTTCGCGGCCGGCCGCATCTCCCCGGCCGTGGGTCCGTACATCATGTGGTTGTAGCGCAGGGCCTGGAGCCGTTCCTCCGGTGTCTGCTTCTTCTCTTTTTCCTTCTTGGGGGCTTTGCCGGGGGCTGCCGTCATGGGTTCCTCGTCGCGCGATGGGGCCGTGACCAGTGTCGCACAGAGCCGCGACGGTCCTTCCGGCCCGGCCGGAACACCCGGGAAGGATCGGTTCCCGGTTCCTAGAGCGCCTTCTTCATGAAGGGCCCGAACAGCTCGCTGGGGAGCGGGACGAAGGTGGTGGTGTTGTGCTCGCTGGCGATCTCGACCATGGTCTGGAGGAACCGCAGCTGGAGGGCGATGGGCTGCTCGGCGATCATGGCCGCGGCCTGCACCATCTTCTCGGCGGCCTGGAACTCCCCCTCGGCGTTGACGACCTTGGCGCGGCGCTCCCGCTCGGCCTCGGCCTGCTTGGCCATGGCGCGTTTCATGCCGTCGGGCAGCACCACGTCGCGCACCTCCACGGTGCTCACCTTCACGCCCCAGGGGGCCGTCTGCCGGTCGATGATCTCCTGCAGCTGGACGTTGATCTTTTCCCGGTGGGCCAGCAGCTCGTCGAGTTCCGACTGGCCGAGCACCTTCCGCAGCGTGGTCTGGGCGATCAGGGAGGAGGCCTTGAGGAAGTTCTCCACCTTCACCACGGCCGCCGCCGGGTCCACCACGCGGAAATAGACAACGGCATCCACCGTCGCCGGCACGTTGTCGCGGGTCATGACCTCCTGCTTGGGGACATCGATGGTGACCACCCGCAGGTCCATCCGCACCATGCGGTCGATGAAGGGGATGAGGAAGATGAGGCCGGGGCCCCTGGCGCCCCGCAGCTTGCCCCAGCGGAAGATCACGCCCCGCTCGTATTCGCGGAGGATGCGGGCCGCCTGGGGCAGGACGGCCGCGCACAGGACGCCGAGGACGAAGATCCAGGGCAGCACGGTGGTGAAGAGCGCATTCATGGCGGTTCCTCCTTCGGCGGAATGCCTGGTTTGACCTTCAGCGTCAGCCCCTCCCGCGCCAGGATCTCGACGGGTTGCCCGGCCGCCACCGGCTCGGCGCTCTCGGCGGTCCAGTACTCGCCCTCGAGGAACACCCGGCCGCCCCGGGCGTCGATGGGTTCCAGGGCGGTGACGGTCCGGCCGATCAGCGCCTCCATGCCCGTCTTCGCCGGTGCCCGCTGGGCGCGGATGCCCGCGCCGGCGATGAAGGTGAAGAAGAGGGCCGTGACGACCGTCGCGGGAAGGATCCAGGTGAGCGACAACCGCAGGAAGGGCTCGCTGCGGTCGAACAGCATGAGGATCCCGAGGAAGAAGGCGATCATCCCGCCGACGGTGAGGACGCCGTGGGTCGGCGTGAACGCGTCGAAGACGAAGAGGGCGATCGCGATCCCGACCAGGGCCAGCCCGGCGAGGTTCATGGGCAGGGCGGAGGCGAGGTACAGCAGCAGCACCAGGGCGATCGCCCCCGCCACGCCGGGCAGGATGGCGCCGGGGCTGGTCAGCTCGCCGATGATGCCGTACATCACGATCAGCATCAGGATCAGCATGACCTGGGGATGGGCGAAGGCCTGGAACGCCTTCTCCCGGAAGGTCATCGGGAGGCTGATCGTGGCGGCTCCGGCGGTTTCCAACGCCCTGCCGTTGACCACGCGACCGTCGAGCTGCGCCAGGAGGTCCGGCAGGTCCCGGGCGATGAGATCGATCACGCCCAGTTCCAGGGCCTTGTCGGCGGTGAGGGAGGCGCTCTCGCGCACCGAGGCCATGGCCCAGGCGGTGTTGCGATGGCGCTTGGCGGCGATGGCCTCGATGTAGCTGGCCGTGAAGTTCTCCAGCTTGCGTTTCATCTCGCCGTCCTGCTTCTCGCTGCCTGGGCCGATCCCGACGGGGTGGGCCGCCCCGATGCTGGTGGTCGGCGCCATCGCGGCCACGTCGGCCGCCAGGGTGATGAAGCAGCCCGCGCTGCCGGCCCAGGCGCCGGGTGGCGACACATACACCACGATGGGAACGGGTGAACCGAGGAAGCCCTGGACGATCTCCTTGGTGGCCTCCAGCAGGCCCCCCGGCGTGTCCAGCTCGATGACGAGGCACTGGGCCCCCTGGGCCGCCGCCTCCGCCCGGGCCCGGGCCAGGTAGGTGGCCGTGGCCGGGCCGATGGTGCCCTGGACCCGGGCCACGCACACGCGCCGCTCGGCCTGGCCGGCCGTCCACCCCGGAGGGCTGCCCAGGAGGGCCAGGGCGAGCGAAAGCATCACGCGGCCCATCGGCTTGCGGCATCCCGGCATGGGACACCTCGCAGGAGGATCCCAACCTACGGCCCCCCGGGTCGGAAAACACGCCTTTTTCAGCCTGTTTGACAAGGGACCAACTGGGAGCCTGACCTTCCTGCGCACCGGAGCCCGGGTCCCGCTAGGCTTCTCCGCGGGGAAGGAGGGCTTCCGCCATGTTGAAGAGCCTTCCGCTGTCCGAGGTGTACACCCTGTTGGAGCCGGGGCCCGTGGTGCTCCTGACCACGGTCCACCGGGGGCGCGCCAACGTCATGGCCATGTCCTGGCACATGATGATGGAATTCAACCCGCCCCGGATCGCCTGCCTCGTCAGCGGCGCCAACCACAGCTTCGCGGCCCTGCGGAAGACCCGCGAGTGCGTGATCGCCATCCCCCCGGCGGCGCTGGCCCCTCAGGTGGTGGAGGTGGGCAACGCCTCCGGCCGCGATCTCGACAAGTTCGCGGCCTTCGGGCTCACGCCGGTTCCGGCGAAGCGGGTGGCCGCGCCCCTGGTGGCCGAGTGCTTCGCCGACCTGGAGTGCAAGGTCGTGGATACACGCCTCGTGCCGAAGTACAACCTCTTCGTGCTGGAGGTGGTCCAGGCCTGGATCGACCCGAGGCGGAAGAAGGCGAAGACCCTCCACCATCACGGGTACGGAACCTTCGTGGTGGATGGCGAAACGATCCGCCTGCGCTCCGGCAAGCCGTGAAGGAGGGCCTCCGGGCGGTTCAGCGGCCGTAGGTGCCCAGCCAGGTGGCCTCGGCCAGGATCTTCCCCCGCATGGCCGCCTCAACCTGGGCCCGGGTCGCGCCTGCCGGAAGGCCCAGCGGCGCCGAGAGCGCGGCGAGCCGGAAATGGTACCGGTGGGGACGTCCCGGCGGCGGCGAGGGGCCGTTCCAGCCCAGGGCCCCCCAGCTGTTCTTCCCCTGGCGCGCGCCGCCCGGCAGGTCCGGCGTGCGCGGCTGGTCCTCCGCCAGGGACCGGGCGCTGCCCGGCAGGTCGTAGAGGACCCAGTGGACCCAGGTCCCGACCGGCGCGTCGGGGTCGTCCACGATCACGGCGAAGGCCCGGGTGCCGGCGGGCGGCTCGTCCCACTGGAGTGCCGGGGAGCGGTCGGAGCCGTCCGCCGTGTGGATGCGGGGGATGGTGGCCCCGTGGGCGAAGGCGGGGATCCGGAGTTCCATGGGGGCCTCCCTGCCTGGGGCCGGCCCGCCCAGGCCGGCAGTGGCGGATGCCAGGGCCGGCAGGGCGGGGATCAGCGGCGGCGGAATCATGTTCTCAAGGGTAGGCGACCGGAGTCGGTGGGCCATCCCGCTGGTCAGAACTCGAAGGTGGGCCCGCTGAGGGTCTGGGCGTCGAGGATCTGTCCCTGGGCGTCGAGGGTGACGAGGCCCTGGGCCTGGCGGGGGGTCATCTGGCCGATCTGCTGGAGGGCCTGGCCGCGCAGTTCCCCTCGCTTGGCAGCATCGACGCCGCCCTCGGCCGATTCGAAGAAGACGGCGCCCACGCGGTAGGTCTGCTTCGCGTCCTGCTGGAGGTGCAGCTCCCGGAGCTGGCGCTCGTCCACGGGGCTGGGAGCGTCGGTCATGAGGCAGCGGGCCTGGGCGGTCTTGGGGAAGGCGATGACTTCGCGGATGTTGTCGGTGCCCGCCAGCAGCATGACGAGGCGGTCCAGGCCCAGGGCCAGGCCGCCGTGGGGCGGGGCGCCGAAGGCCAGGGCGTCCAGCAGGAAGCCGAACTTGGCGCGGGCCTCCTCGGGGCCGATGCCGATGGCCCGGAACATGCGGTTCTGGGTCTCCGCGTCGTGGATGCGGATGCTGCCGCCGCCCACCTCGAAGCCGTTGAGCACCAGGTCGTAGGCCACGGCGCGGCAGGCCCCGGGATCGGTCTCCAGCAGGTCGAGATCGTCGGGATGGGGGCTGGTGAAGGGGTGGTGGCAGGCCACGTAGCGGCCGGGCTCCCCGTGTTCGTTCTCGGCCCACTCCAGCAGGGGGAAGTCCACCACCCACAGGAAGGCGAAGCGGGACTCGTCCAGCTGGCCGAACTGGCGGGCCAGGCGCAGGCGCAGCTCGCCCAGCACGCGGCTGGTCTGGGCATCCGTGCCCACGGCGAAGACAGCCAGGCCCTCGCCCTCCGCGCCGAGCCGGGTCTTCAGGGCGGCCTCGTCGGCGGGTTCCAGGAACTTCTTGAAGCTGCTGGCGAGGCCGTCCTTGCCCCACTTGGCGTAGGGCAGGCCCCCGGCGCCGAGCTGCTTGGCGGCTTCGCCCAGCTCGTCCAGCTGCTTGCGGCTGAGGGCGCCGGGGCCCTCGCCGGGGAAGAACAGGGCCCGCACCCGGCGGTGGCCGTCGCTCTCGGCGGCGGCGCGGAAGAGGTTGAAGCCGCTGGCGGCGAAGAGCCCGGTGACGTCCTGGATCTTCACGGGACAGCGGAGGTCCGGCTTGTCGGAACCGTACCATTCCATGGCGTCCCGGTAGGGCAGGCGGGGGAAGGGTGCGGTGACCTCCTTCCCCACGACTTTGGCCAGCTTGACCATGAGCGGCTCGATGACGCCCTGCACGTCCTCCTGGCGCACGAAGCTCATCTCCACGTCCACCTGGGTGAACTCGGGCTGGCGGTCGGCGCGCAGGTCCTCGTCGCGGAAGCAGCGGCAGATCTGGACGTAGCGCTCGAAGCCGCTCACCTGGAGCAGCTGTTTGAAGAGCTGGGGGCTCTGGGGCAGGGCGAAGAACTCGCCGGGATGCACGCGGCTGGGCACCAGGTAGTCCCGGGCGCCCTCCGGCGTGGACTTGGTGAGGATGGGCGTCTCGAACTCGATGAAATCCAGCTCGCGGAAGTGGTTGCGCGTGAGGTTCGCCACCTCGCTGCGCAGCACCATGTTCCGCTGCAGCTCCTCGCGGCGGAGGTCCAGGAAGCGGTAGGTGAGCCGCAGGTCCTCGCCCACGCCCTCGTCCTCCAGGGGGAAGGGCAGGGGCGCGGCGGTGTTCAGGATCCTCAAGC
>JAJYBX010000074.1 GCA_021778785.1 Acidobacteriota bacterium | reverse complement strand
GGCCGGGTGGTGTTCGCCGACTTCTACCAGAGTTACGGCCCCATGGTGATCCTGGACCACGGCGGCGGCTGGTACACCCTGTACACCCACCTCCAGGGCCTCGCCGTGGCCAAGGGCCAGATCCTCAAGCGGGGCGAGGCCGTCGGGGCCGTGGGCGACACGGTGGACGGCCCCCGCCTGGGGTTCGAGGTGCGCCACCTGGCCCAGCCGCAGGATCCCCAGAAGTGGCTGAAGGCGCGGTACCGGTAGCTACTGCACCATGTTCCCGGCGTTGAACAGGGGCACGTAGACCGCCAGCAGGAGGCCGAGGACCACCAGGCCCATGAACAGGATGAGGATGGGGCCGATGAGGGTGGTCACGGCGGTGGTGGCCTTCTCCACTTCCTGGTCGAAGAAGTCGGCCACGTGGTCGAGCATCTCGGGCAGGGCGCTGCTCTGCTCGCCCACCCGCACCATCTCCACGGCCAGGGGGTCCAGCAGCTTCGCGCGCTCCAGGGACTGGTGGAGGCTGCTGCCGGCGCGCACCTGTTCGGTCACGAGGCGCAGCCCGGCCTTCATGCGCTCCGAGGGGCTGGTGCGCTGGACCACCTCCAGGGCCTGCACCACCGGCAGGCCGCCGGAGAGGAGGACGCCCAGGGTGCGGGAGAAGACGCTGGAGTGGTACATGCGGTAGAGGGTGCCGATCTTGGGCAGCGTCAGCAGGCCCCGCTCCGCCAGCTTGCGGCCGGCCTCGGAGGCGGCCAGCCAGCGGGCGAGGACGGCCAGGCCGACCAGGATCCCGCCCTGCACCCACATCGTGGAACTGACGACGTTGCCGATGCCCAGGAGCACCTTGGTGATGACGGGCATCTGGACATCGCCCCCGGCGTAGAACTCCGCGAAGCGGGGGAGCACCACGTTGAAGATCACCCCCAGGGCGATGACCAGCACCACCACCAGGAAGGCGGGGTAGAAGAGGGCCTCGATGATGCGGCGGCGGCTCGACTGGGCGAACTTCTGGAAGGAGAGCCAGCGGGCGATCACCTCCGGCAGGGTGCCGCTGCGCTCGCCGGCCACCACGTTGCTGCGGTACACCGGGGGGAAGGTGCCGGCCTGCTCCAGGGCGTCGGAGAAGGACATGCCCTCGCGGACCAGCTCCACCACCTGGGTGAGGCTGCGGCGCAGGAGGGGATCCTTGCCGTGGCCCACCAGGAGCTCCAGGGACTGGAGGAGGGGGATGCCGGCCTTCAGGAGGGCCAGCAGCTCCTGGTTGAAGAGCACCAGGGATTCGGTCTTGAGCTGGGCCCGGCTGCGGAAGGCCGTGTCCGTCCGGGTGACCTCCAGGGGGAAGCCCCCCTCCGCCAGGACCCGGGCCTGCAGCGCCTCGGCGCTGTCCGCCTCGTAGTCCCGGACCAGGACTTCGCCATTGGCATGGGTGAGCTTGACCGTGAAGCGCATGGGCACCTGGGAACCTTCGAGGATAGCGGAACCTTTGAGAGGAGGGGTTCCGGGCCCCGGAAAAGAATCCACCCGGGCATGCATCCTTCGGCGGAGCTGGCACGTATAGGTCTGTAACGCGACGAAGAGGCCCCTTGGACTGTGACATCCCCCTGACGATGGAAGGCATCCACCCCGGCGCCGGCGTGGGCTGTCTCGCCGACGCCCTCCGGGACTACCAGGCCATGGTCTTCTCCATCGCCCTGCACTGCCTCCGTGACCGCGCCCGGGCCGAAGACATCGCCCAGGAGACCTTCCTGCGCCTGTCCACCCGCCTGGATTCCCTCCAATCCCAGGAGCACCTCGTGAACTGGCTTCGCACCGTCACGTCGCGCCTCTGCATCGACGAGATCCGGCGCCATCCGGTCCGCCGGGCCCTCAGCCTGGAGGCGGTGCCGGAGCCGGCGGTCGAGGGGCGGGAAACGGACCCCCTGCTCGCGGAACACCTGCGCCGCCTGGTTGCGGAACTGCCCGAGCAGGCCCGCCTGGCCATCGTCCTCCGCTACCAGGAAGACCTTGAACCCCGCGAGATCGCGGGCGTCCTGAACGAGTCTGTCCACACCATCAAGAGCCGCCTCCAGCGCGGCCTCGCGATGCTGAGGACCGGCCTCGAACGGGTGGGAGTGGCCCCATGAACCCCCTGGAATCCCGTCTTCGCGAGGCGCTCCGGCGCCAGGATCCCCCGGATGGCTTTGCCGAACGTGTGCTCGAGCGCGCCCGGCGGATGCCCCCTCACAGGCGCCCCTCCCCATGGCTCATGGCCGCCTCCCTCCTGGGCCTGCTCGTGCCCATGGGCTGGGGCTACCAGGCCTACCAGGCCCATCGGCGGGCCGAGGCCGAGCGGGCCCAGGCCCAGCTCCTCCTCGCCCTCCAGATCACCCACCAGAAGCTGGACCTCGCCTTCAGGCACCTTCAAACCGAATCGGAGCAGCCATGACCTTCCCCAAGCACCCCACCCTCGCCCGCGCCGGCCTGATCCTGGTCCTGGGCACCCTTCCCCTCCTGGCCCAGGCCCCGCGGCTGCAGCTCGATCGACTCGAACGGCTCGCCGGCATGGCCTCGGAGGTGGTGGATGTCACCCTCGACGGCTCCACCCTCCGGATGGCGACCCAGTTCATGAACAAGGACCCCCAGACCCGGGCCCTCGTCCAGGGCCTCCAGGGGATCTACGTCAAGTCCTTCGAATTCGATCGGCCCGATGCCTACAGTCTCGCCGATCTCGAGGCCATCCACGCCCAGCTCCAGCCTCCCGGTTGGTCCCGCATCGTCAACGTCCAGAGCAAGAAGGACGGCCATGTGGAGATCTTCCTCATGGGCGACGGCCGGGGTGGCAACCTGGGGCTGGCGGTGCTGGCCGCGGAGCCGAAGGAACTCACCGTCGTGAACATCGTCGGCCCCATCGACCTCCAGTCCCTGGGCTCCCTGGAGGGTCAGCTGGGCATCCCCCGCCTGGGCCCCGCGAAGGGCTCCGGGAAGGGCGGCGAGAAGCGCGACGAGAAGCCGGGCGGGCGCCATGAGGCGAAGTGACCTCCTCTCTGCGGTCCTTCTGATCGGCCTGGTGTCCGCCTGCCCCCTGCGGGCGGGGAACCGCGAGTTCAAGCGCCTGGTGCGGGATCTGCGGGCCCAGTGCCACAGTACCCCCATGGGCACCGGGTTCCTCGGCTGCCTCGTCCGGTGGTGCTCGCCCCGCGGCGTCAGCGGCCTGCACATGGCCATATTCGATGACCCCGAGGCCAGCCGGCGGCTGCAGGCGGCGGATTTCGAGGGGCTCGTCGGGAAAAGCATCGGAGCCGACATGGCGCCCATGGTCCGGGTGCGCAGCCGGTCGAAGGGTGAGCACACCTTCATCTACGCCCGACCGGAAGGCCGGAAGGCCGAGCTCCTGATCGTCTCCGCCGATCCACGGGAGGTCGTGGTGATCAGCCTGAAGGTGGACCCGCAGACCTTCCAGGCCTGGATGGACGATCCGGGTCGGATGGGCCGTTCGGCCCGCGGCGAGGCGGCGTCGGGCCCGGCGGAAGCGGAGGCCAAGGTCGAGTAATCCCGGGGGCCAGGGCCGGGTCCCGGTCCCTCCGGGGATGCGCTAGCCTCGTGGAGTCCCCCGGAGGCCCCTTGCCGCGTCGCACGTCGCTCCTGATCCCCATGCTCGTCCTTCCCCTGGCGGCCCAGGCCCCCCTGAGGGTCGAGGCGCCCCGTCCCGCGGACCTCGATCTGAGGGGTGCGGACACGGCGGCCCTGGTGCCGAAGGACAACCGGGACGCGGCCCAGCTGGAGGCGGTCCGCCGGGCCTGGGCCCCCCTGGCCGGCCCCCTCCAGGGCGCGCCCACGGTCCGGCTGCGCCTGCCCCTCGGCGAGGGCCGGCTGCCGATCCTGCTGGGGGCCTCCCAGGCCCTGAAGGCCCAGAACCCCGCCGTGCGGATCTACGTGGCCTACGATCCCCAGGCCGCGCCCATCCTCGATGAGACCGCCTGGGGCGCCGTGGAGGGTGGCGCCCTGCTGCCGGAGGACCTGGGCACCGATCCCTCGCGCTGGCGCGGCCTCCTGGCCAAGGCCCAGGAGACCTTCCCGGGCCGGCCCTGGACCCTCTGGCTGCCCGCCGATCCCGGCCCCCTGGCCTCCACCCTGATGGGCGACGGGGGGCGGCTGGTGGTGCCCGCGGGCGGGCCCGCCGCGCGCCTGGCGGCCCTGCTGCCGGCCGGCTTCGACGACGTGGAGGGCGGCCAGGGGGACCTCACCCTCCGCAACCGCGCCGGGGCCTCCCGCCGCTGGACCTTCGCGGGCGGCGCCTGGACCGCGGCGCCCCTGCCGAAGGAACGCAACGAGGTGGCCGTCACCGCCGCCGATGCGTACGACGTGGGCGCCCTGCTGGCGAAGATCCGGGCCGCCCAGCTGCGCGACCGGGCCGCCGTGCGCACCCTCCAGGCGGACGCCGAGCTGGACCTGCACATCCAGGCCCCCACGGGCCGGGGCGGGGACCTGGGCTTCAGCTTCGGCTACTTCGAGCAGGCCGGGGAATGGCCCGAGATGCTCCAGAAGGAGGTCCGCCTCAACGGCGTGAAGGCCAAGCTGGACGGCGAGGTGCAGCTGCCCCTCATCGAGAGCCGCCAGTCCATGTCCCTGCCCGTGGCCCTGGGCCTCACCGAGCGGTACCGCTACCGGGATGGCGGGCCGGCGGGCCCGGGCCGGCGGCGCCTGACCTTCGCGCCCGTGGACGCGGACCCCCTCCTCTACAGCGGCGACCTGGTGGCCGACGAGGCCACGGGCCAGGTGGTCGAGGAGCACCGCGAGCGCTCCGGCCTGCCCGGCACGGTGAAGAGCGAGCGGGAGATCCTCACCTACGGCGAGGTGGCGCCCGGCGTGCTGCGCCCGGTCTCGGTGCAGACCTTCGAGCGGTGGGCCAGCGCCGATGGCGTGGTGCAGGTGCAGCGCCGCTTCCGCTACAGCCATTTCCGCCTGAACGGGCCGGATTTCGAGGCCGCGCGCGCCGCGGCCCGCACCTCGAAGACCACGATGCTCAAGGTGACGCCGGACGGGACGCGGTACTTCACGCGCCAGGCCGACGGCACCCGGCGCATCGAGGAGAAGCCCAAGAGCAGCGGGCGGGCCCTGGCCGGCGTGATCCTCGTGGATCCGGGCTTCACGCCGCCCGTGGTGCCCCTGGGCGGCCTGCTCTACTTCGACTACAACGCCTTCGGCAAGGGCGTGCAGCTGAACGCCCTCACGGCCATCCTCTACAACACGGCCAGCCTGGCCATTCCGCGCGGGCTGGGGGGCTTCGACGTCAGCGCCGACGCCACCGTGATGCTGCTCAAGGGCACGGAGCGCCCCGTGGTGAACGGGAAGCTCTCCGACCACGACGGCGTGGGCCGCCGCTATGGGAAGTTCGGCCTGGAGCTGGGCCACGACCTGGGGGCCGGCTTCCGCCTGGAGGGCCGCGGCGACTTCCGCTACGACGACTTCAGCGAGGGCGACAGCAAGTACCGCACGCCCGGCTACGAGCTGCCCCCCACGGGCCTCACCCGGGTGGGCACCCTGCAGGCCTCCTGGCAGTTCCGCGGCTTCCAGGTGCGGGCCTTCCATGGATGGGGCCTGCGGCCCGACGGCACCTACGGCCTGGCCACCAGTCCCCAGTCCGTGCCCGAGGGCGGCGACTTCCGCCGCTGGGGCGGCAGCCTGGGCCTGGACCGGGAGCTGCGCCCCGGCCTCTGGTTCCATGGCGAGGCGGGCTGGGCCGGCGGCCGGGCCTTCGACCGCTTCAACGCCCTGGACGTGGGCGGCCTGGGGGGCGTGGTGCGCATCGCCGGCATCCGCGCCAACGCCATCGCCGCGGACCGGGTGGCCTACGAGAAGGTGGGCATGGCCATCCCCACGGGGCCGAACCTGCGCCTCTCCCTCAGCCTCGAGCACGCCGACGCCCGCAGCCTGGACGACCAGAAGACCTACGGCGTGAGCGGCGTGGGCATCACCGGCGACCTGCCCGGCTTCTGGTGGTTCACCGCCGTGCGCGTGGATCTCGGCATCGGCCTCCAGAGCGACATCGCCGGCGTCAAATCGGCGACGGGATACATCGCACTGCTCCGGGTGTTCTGAACGGAGAAGCCGCCTCGACCAGGGATGGAGAGGTCTTGCGAATCGCCACCGGCGATTCCAAGAGATCGGCGACGGGATACATCGCACTGCTCCGGGTGTTCTAAGCGGAGAGCCTTCGGCTACCATGGCCTCAGGCTCCCCCGAACGCGTGTGATGCATTCGCCTTCCGTCAGGACACATGAGCCTGGCGGGGGTCCGGGGTTGTCCTGACCCATGGAGTCGGATGCTGATGCTCGACGTCGCCCTGATCCTCGCCGCCACGGGCTGCTGGATGGGGGCGTCGCTGCTCGCGCTGGTCTCGAGGCGGGAGGGCCGGTGGGGCCTGGTCCTGGGCGTCCTGGGCTCGCTGCTGGCGATCGCGGGGGCGGTGCATGCCCTCCTGGGCGGCCCGCCGTCGCGCCTGGATTTCGCCTTCTGGCGCGGGCCGGCCCGGCTCGAGGTGGACGCCCTCTCGGCGGCCTTCCTCCTGCCGCTCCACCTGGTGGCCGGCCTGGGGGTCATCTACGGGACGGAGTACTGGCCCCTGGCCACGAAGGGTTCGGGCCGGTCGCTGCGCTTCTTCTACGGCACCCTCGTCTCGGCCATGACGCTCCTGTTCCTCGCCCGCCAGGGGCTCCTGTTCCTGATGGCCTGGGAGGCCATGGCCATCTCGGCCTTCTTCCTGGTGGAGACGGAGCATGAGCGGCCCGAGGTCCGGAAGGCGGGCTGGGTGTACCTCGCCTGCACCCACACCGGCACCCTGCTGCTGACGGCCATGGTCGTGCTCCTGGCGCGGCGCCTGGGGGGCCTCCTGTGGGTGCCCCTCCCGGCCGCCACCCCGCAGGCGCTCGACGCCTGGATCCTCGTCCTGGCCCTCCTCGGCTTCGGCTTCAAGGCCGGCCTCCTCCCCCTCCACTTCTGGCTGCCGCCGGCCCACGCCAGCTCGCCCAGCCACGTGTCGGCCATCCTCTCCGCCGTGATGCTGAAGACGGGCATCTACGGCCTGCTGCGCATCTCCGGCCTGCTGCCCGGGATCCCGCGCGGACTGGGGGGGGGCCTCCTGGCCCTGGGAGCCCTCACGGCGGTCTATGGCGTGGGGAACGCCCTGGCCCAGCGGGACTACAAGCGCCTGCTGGCCTACTCCAGCGTGGAGAACCTGGGGATCATCGCCATGGGCGTGGGCCTGGGCTGGACGGGCCGCGCCACGCACGATCCCTGGCTGGTGGCCCTGGGCTTCGGCGGGGCCCTCTTCCACGTCTGGAACCATGCGGTCTTCAAGGGCCTCCTCTTCTTCGGTTCGGGATCGATCCTCCACGCCACGGGCACCCGGGACATGGAGGGCCTGGGGGGCCTGGCCGCCCGCCTGCCCCGGACGGCCCTCCTGCTGTTCCCGGCCCTGCTGGCCGTGACGGCCCTCCCGCCCTTCAGCGCCTTCCTCAGCGAGTGGTTCCTCTACCGGGGCCTCTTCGCGGCGCTCCTGCGGGGCTATCCCTGGTCGGCGGGGCTGGCCCTGGTGGCCCTGGCCCTCACGGGGGGGCTGGCGGCCGTGGCCTTCGCGCGGTTCTACGGCACCCTCTTCCTGGGGAGCCCCCGCGGCCCGGCGGCGCCACACGCCCACGATCCGGGCGGGGCCATGCTCATCCCCATGGCCATCCTGGCCTGCCTCTGCCTGGGGGTGGGCCTCGTCGCCTCCCTCCTGCTGCCCCCCCTGGACCGGGCCGTGGCCGCCGCGCTGCCGGGCCTTCCGGGGCCGGGCCTGCTGGCGCCGGGGCTGGGACGGGATCTGCGGACCCTCCTGGGCCTGGAGGGCCTCCTGCTGCTCCTCGCCGCCGCCGCCTGGGCCTGGCTGCGCCGCAGGTCCGCGCCCGCTGCGGCGCCCCCCACCTGGGACTGCGGCTACGCGGCCCCCACCG
>JAJYBX010000073.1 GCA_021778785.1 Acidobacteriota bacterium | reverse complement strand
CGCCTCGTCCGCGGCCTGGACTACTACACCAAGACCGCCTTCGAGGTACTCAGCGGCGACATCGGGGCCCAGAGCGCCATCCTCGGCGGCGGGCGCTACGACCTGCTGGTGAAACACCTGGGCGGACCCGATGTCCCCGCCTTCGGCTGGGCCATCGGCCTGGACCGCCTCGCCATGGTCTGCCAGACCCTCCGGGGGGAGGCACCCCACCGGGCCCCCGTCCTGCTCATCCCCCTGGGCGACCGCGCCGCGGGGGAGGCCATGAAGCTGGCCCGCAGCCTGTGGGCCACCGGCGCCTCTGTCCAGCTGGAGACCCGCGGCGTCGCCCTGAAGAAGGCCATGACCACCGCCAACCGCACGGGCATCCAGACCGTCCTCATCCTGGGCGACGGCGAACTGGACACCGGCACCGTCACCGTCAAGCACATGGCCACCGGGGAACAGGAAGCCTGGCCCCTGGCCGACCTCGCCACGCACCTGAAGACCCTCTAGGAGACCCCATGGACACCCGCCACAGCGGCTTCAACACCAAGCTGGTCCACGCCGGCATCCCCCACGACGAGCACGGCAGCGTGGTCACGCCCATCTACCAGACGAGCACCTTCGCCTTCCGGAACGCCCAGGAGGGCGCCGACCGCTTCGCGGGCCGGGCCGAAGGCTACATCTACACCCGCATCGGCAACCCCACCGTCACCGCCCTGGAGCAGAACGTCGCCCAGCTGGAGAACGGCTTCGGGGCCACGGCCATGGCCAGCGGCATGGGCGCCGTGAGCACCGTCTATCTGGCCCTGCTGAGCTCGGGCGACCACGTGGTCAGCACGGATTCGGTGTACGGCCCCAGCCGCGGCCTCATGGAGAAGCACCTGAGCCGCTTCGGGGTGACGTCCACCTACCTCGACACCACCGACATCGAGAGCCTCCGCCGGGCCATGAAGCCGAACACCCGCATGGTCTATGTGGAGTCGCCCTCCAACCCGGCCATGGCCGTGACGGACATCGCCGCCGCGGCGGAGATCGCCCATGCCCACGGGGCCGTCCTGGTGGTGGACAACACCTTCGCCAGCCCGCACCTCCAGAAGCCCCTGGACCTGGGCGCGGACCTGGTGCTGCATTCCATCACCAAGTTCATCAATGGCCACGCGGACGTGGTGGGCGGCATCGTCATCGCGAAGACCGAGGCCCTCCACAAGCAGGTCCGCAGCATGATGATCAACCTGGGGACGAACATGGACCCCCACCAGGCCTACCTGGTGAGTCGCGGCCTGAAGACCCTCGCCCTCCGGGTGGAGCGCGCCGAGCAGAACGCCGCCCCCCTGGCCCAGTGGCTGGAGGGCCACCCCGCCGTGGCCTGGGTGCGCTACATCGGCCTGCCCAGCCACCCCCAGCACGAGCTGGCGAAGCGCCAGATGACCGGCTTCGGCTCCATGATCGCCTTCGAGCTGAAGGGCGGCCTGGAGGCGGGCCGCATCCTCATGGACAACGTCAAGCTGGCGGGCCTGGCCGTGTCGCTGGGCGGCGTGGAGACCCTCATCAGCCATCCCGCCTCCATGACCCACGCGGGCATGGCCCGGGAGGACCGCCTGGCCGCCGGCATCACCGACGGCCTCGTCCGCCTCTCCGTGGGCATCGAGGACGCTGAGGACATCCAGGCCGACCTGGACCAGGCTCTGGCCAAGGCGGGAACCCGGTAGCGGGCCCGGCGCGCTATAGTTCGGGCCATGTATTTCCCCAGATGGTCCGGCGTCAGCCTCGTGCTCCTGGCCCTCAGCCTTGCCTGCGGAGGGTCCTCGAACGGACCGGCCGCCGCGATCACCCCCGCGGCGCCCACCGCCTTCTACGTGCTCACAGCCAGCCCGGCCAGCATGGACCTGGCCTGGCAGGACCCCTCGATCCCGCCGCCCGACGGCTACCAGATGCAGGCCCGGATCGGCAGCGGCGACTATGCCTTCCTCCCGGAGGCGATCCCCCCATCCGCCCGCCAGGCCCACATCACGTTCAGCCCCAGCGCCCCCGAACGCCTTTCGGTCGGCTTCCGGATCCGCAGCCTCCTGAACGGCGCCTCCTCCCCATGGGTGGAGACGACCTACCAGTTCCCCATCCTGCCGCCCGGGAACGTGCAGGCGGTCTTCAATCCCAATGACCTGTCGGTGTACCTGTCCTGGACGGTCGACAGTCGGGTCGCGACGACGGCGACGGTCCTCCGGCGGAAGGCGGACGACGCCACGGCCCCCTGGACCCCCCTCGGCCAGGTGGACCGGGCCGTCCTCTCCTGGGTGGACCGCACGGCCACGGACGGGGAGGCCTACCAGTACGGGATCCAGCTTGAAGATGCCCAGGCCACGGCCTCGGCCGTCGCGGGGAGCAGCCCCCTGATCGTCCCCTGCCGGCTGCCGACGGACCTCCAGGGGGTCTGGGCCGGTTCGTCGATCCAGCTCCAGTGGCAACCCAGGAGCAGCACGGCGGACCTCCAGTCGGTGTACCGCATCGATCAGTCCGGAACCTGGCTGAAGCTTGCGGACCTCGATGGAAGCGCCGCGTCGTTCCAGGACCCCGCTCCGCCAGCCGGGCTGAACTGGTACTGGCTCGAGGTGTCGAGCCCGGCCATGACCACGCCGATCCAGACCACCCGGGCCCTGGTGGCCCCTCCCATGGCGGCCGGCATGACCCTCACGGCCCTGCCCTGGGGCAGCCCCACCGACCTCGTCCGGCAGCCGGATGGCGTCTGGTGGATGATCGGCAACGGGAGCGTGGGCGTCGGCGGCACCTTGCAATCCGTCGGCGCAACCCAGGATGTGTCGCTCCAGCTGCCGCCGATCCAGTCCTGCCGCCTCCGCCTGGATGCGACCGGCGCCGTCCACGCCATGGGCCACCTGGACCTCGCCCCCCAGGAGATCGGCCATGTCTGGACCCATCTGGGAACCCTCCAGTACGAGACCCTGGACGCCCTGTTCCCGTCCGGCGCCGCCTGGAACGAGGGGGAGTTCCTCCTGGCCCCGGACGGGACGGCCCGCTACCTCGCCCAGGAGCCCCATGCCGATGGGACCACGGCCCCCCTCCTCCTGGCCCAGAAGGGCCCCGCCGGGTGGGTGCGCTCGGTCCTGCCCACGCCCTGGGACCCCGGCTTCCTCCAGGGTTCCGCCCTCACCTCCGACGGCACCCTGTTGGCCGGGCTCAGCCGCCCCGGGGACACCAACCTCTACCTGGGCTGGTGGGACGCCAGCGGCGGCAGCGGCCTGGACCTGCTGCCCGGGGTCTCCCAGATCCGCGACACCGTGGCGGCCCCCTGGGGCGAAACCTTCCTGATCTGCCAGTGGATCGCACCCGATCTCACCCGGGTGGATCGCCTCCTCCGGGGGGGGCCGGGTCACTGGCAGGGCCCCGAGGCCCTGCCCGGACCGGGACTGGCCTGGGCCGCAGATGGCGTCCACCAGCGGGTCCTGGGGGTGGTGCCCGACCCGGGCGGCACGGATTCCGCGCTCTACCTCTATCAGGGCGGCACCTGGACCCTCCATCCCCTGGGCTTCACCGTCGGATGGGCCCGGGCCGGCGCGGGGCCGGACGGGAAGTTCTGGGTGGCCCTCAAGCCGGATTCCGCCGGTGCAGGCGCCATGCAGAGCACCGATCCCGTCCTGCTGCTGCAGGAACCCTGACGCGCGGCGGCGCGGGTATCCTCGGGGGCATGTCCCCCCTTCCCGGTCTCCCGCCGCGGCTCGGCCTGCATCTGGCGGCCCTGGCCCTCGGCCTCGTGGCGACGGCGTTCCTCCTGGGACGCTTCGCGCCCCAGCGGCGGCCGAAGGTGCGCCGGGCCCTGATCCCCTTCGCCCTCTGGCTCGCGGTGCTGGGCCTGGGCCTCGGCCTGTCCGCCGCCGGGATCGAGGCCCGGGCCCGGGACGCCTTCGCGGCGGCCGGCCTCCTGCGGGACCTCACCCTCATCAACCTCGCCGGCCTCCTGCTCTTCGACCTCGCCCTGCCCCGTCTGGGCCTGGGGGTGGCCGAGATCGTGGCGGACCTGAGCCTGGGGCTCGCCTACCTGCTGGCCATCCTCGGCACGCTGCGGGCCGCGGGCATGAACCCCTCGAGCCTGCTGGCCACCTCCGCCGTGGTCACCGGCGTCATCGGCCTGTCCCTGCAGGCCACCCTGGGCAACATCCTGGGCGGCGTGGCCCTGCAGCTGGACCACTCGGTGCGCGTGGGCGACTGGCTCCAGCTGGAGAACGGGAAGCAGGGCCGCGTGACGGCCATCCACTGGCGCCACACGGTGCTGGAGACCCGCGACTGGGACACGGTCATCGTGCCCAACGCGGCCCTGCTGGCAGGCAACATCCTCATCCTCGGCCAGCGGGAGGGCCAGCCCGTCCAGCACCGCATGTGGGTGTACTTCAACGTGGATTTCCGGTTCGCGCCGGGGGAGGTCCTCGCGGCCGTGGACCGGGCCCTGCAGGAGGCGCCCCTCCCCAACGTGGCCGCCGAACCGAAGCCTCACTGCATCTGCTACGACTTCGCCCGGGACACCCGCGACAGCTTCGCCTACTACGCCGTCCGCTACTGGCTGACGGACCTGGCCAAGGACGACCCCACCAGTTCCCTGGTGCGCCAGCGCATCCACGCGGCCCTCAAGCGGGCCGGCATCCCCCTGGCCGTGCCGGCGGCCTCGGTGTTCCTCTCCCAGGACGATCCCGAGCACACCCACCGCAAGGAGGCTCGCGAGGTGGACCGGCGCCTGGCGGCCCTGGAGAGCATCTCCCTCTTCGAGGCCCTGACGCCGGAGGAGAAGGCCCGCATCGCCCCGCGCATCCGGCCCGCCCCCTTCACCGCGGGCGAGGTCATCACCCGGCAGGGGGCCGAGGCCCACTGGCTCTACGTCCTGGTGAAGGGGGAGGTCGAGGTCCGCCTCCAGTCCGAGGGCGGGGGGACGCGGGTGGTGGGCACCCTGCGCGCCCCCGACTTCTTCGGCGAGATGGGCGTGATGACGGGCGCCCGCCGGTCCACCACCGTGGCGGCCCTGGGGGAGGTGGAGTGCTTCCGCATCGAGAAGGGCGACTTCCAGCAGATCCTCGAGGCCCGCCCCGAGATCGCCGGGGCCCTCTCCGACATCCTCGCCCGGCGCCGGGTGGAGCTGCTGGCCCTCCAGGAGCGCCTCGACGCGGACGAGCGGGAACGGCGGTTCCAGGACGAGCACGGCCGCATCCTGGCGGGCATCCGGAGCTTCTTCGGGCTGGAAGCGTGAAGGTTCTCCCCAAAATCCTGACAAATCCGATAAACTATCTTCTTCGTGATCGCAGGCGACCCCCGGTCTCCGCCTCTTTTCAGTCCGAAATCCCCCTTCATGCCCTGACCGGGCCCCCGAAACCCTGATTCCGCGGGCGGGCCCCACCAGGAGCACCTGATGTCCTTCGAATCCCTCGGGCTGATGCCCGAGCTGCTGCGCGCCGTGCGCGAGCAGGGCTACGAGACCCCCACCCCCATCCAGGCCCAGGCCATTCCCATCGTGCTGGAGGGCCGCGACCTCATGGGCCGCGCCCAGACCGGCACCGGCAAGACGGCGGGGTTCACCCTGCCCCTGCTGCAGCGGCTGGCGCCCCACGCCAGCACGTCGGCCTCGCCCGCGCGCCATCCCATCCGCGCCCTCATCCTCACGCCCACGCGCGAACTGGCCATGCAGGTGGAGGAGAGCGTCCGCACCTACGGCCGCCACATCCCCCTGCGCTCCACCACCATCTTCGGCGGCGTGAACATCAACCCCCAGACCAAGGCGCTCCGCGCCGGAGTCGAGATCCTCGTGGCCACCCCCGGCCGCCTGCTGGACCACCAGCAGCAGGGCAACCTCAACTTCAGCCAGCTGGAGGTCGTGATCCTCGACGAGGCGGACCGGATGCTCGACATGGGCTTCATCCGCGACATCCGCAAGATCATCGCCCTGCTGCCCACCCAGCGGCAGACCCTGCTCTTCTCGGCCACCTTCACGGACGAGATCAAGCAGCTGGCCGGCGCCTTCCTGAAGAACCCTGCCCTGGTGGAGGTCACCCCCCGCAACACCGCGGCGGAACTGGTGCGGCAGATCGTCCATCCCGTGGACCGGGAGCGCAAGCGGGCCCTGCTCGCCCACCTCATCCAGAGCCGCGGCCTGGAGCAGGTGCTGGTCTTCACCCGCACCAAGCACGGCGCCAACCGGCTCTCCGAGCAGCTCGACAAGGACGGCATCTCCTCCATGGCCATCCACGGCAACAAGAGCCAGCCGCAACGCATCAAGGCCCTCGAGGAATTCAAGAAGGGCTCGGTGCGGGTGCTGGTGGCCACGGACATCGCCGCCCGGGGCCTGGACATCGACCAGCTCCCCCACGTGGTGAACTACGAGCTGCCCCAGGTGCCCGAGGACTACATCCACCGCATCGGCCGCACGGGCCGCGCCGGCAGCGAGGGCGAGGCCTTCTCGCTGGTCTGCGTGGACGAGCACAAGCTGCTGCGCGACATCGAAAAGCTGCTGCGCAAGGACCTTCCCAAGCAGGTGGTCACGGGCTACGCGCCGGATCCGAGCATCCCCGCCGAGCCCATCGAGAACGGTCGCCAGGGCGGACGGGTCGGCGGTGGCCGGCCGGGTGGCAGACGCCCCGGCGGGAACGGCGCGTCGAGCCCCCGCAGCCGCCCGGGCGTCCGGGGCAAGTAGCGGCCGGAGCGCGTCGAAGGGGCTCCGGGCTTCCGCTATGATCGGAAAACCCCCGGAGTCCTGATGCGCCTGTCCCTCCCCGCGCTGGTCCTGTCCCTCGGCGTCCTCGCCGCCCAGGCGGCGGCCCCGCCCCTGCCGGCCAGTGTCTCGGACGACTACGTCTTCCCCCAGCGCAGCCCCTGGGCCAGCGTGCAGCAGACCATCGGCACCACGGTGATCGCCATCGACTACCACCGGCCGGCGGTCCGGGGCCGCCCCATCTGGGGCAGCCTGGTTCCGTACAACCAGGTGTGGCGGGCCGGGGCCAACGAGGCCACCACCATCCGGTTCAGCGATCCCGTGCGGATCCAGGGCCACGACGTGAAGGCGGGGACCTACTCGCTCTTCATGATCCCCCGGCCCGGGGCCTGGACGGTGATCCTCAACCGCCAGGCCAAGCAGTGGGGCGCCTTCGCGTACGATCCCCGGCAGGACATCCTGCGCATCGACGTCATCCCCCGCACCTGCCCCCAGACCGAATGGCTCACCTTCGCCCTGGACCCCACCAGCGATTCCACCACCTACGTCCAGCTCCTCTGGGAGCGGGTGAAGGTGAGCTTCCTGGTGGAGGTGGACGTCGAGGGCATCGTCGCCACCCGGATGAAGAAGCTTTTCGCCCAGCGACCCAACGACTGGCGGGTCTATTCGGAAGCCGCCGAGTACGGCCTCCAGCAGACGGTCCCCCTCAGCCAGGCCATCACCTGGGCGGACCGGTCCCTGGCCCTCCAGGAGAACCCCACGAACCTGGCCGTCAAGGCCCGGCTGCTCCACGAGGCCGGCCAGCGCCCCCAGGCGCAGGCCCTCATGGAGAAGGCCCTGCGTCTGGCCCGGTTGCGGAAGGCGCCCGTGACCGCCACGGGGCCCATGGAAAAAGACCTGGCGTACTGGAAACAGGGGGGCTGACCCCCTCCCCCAGGGACCTGGGTTGACAGGTGCGACAATGGGTCGCACCTTGTTGCTTATGCAAGAACAGACTCCCACCCCCCTCACCAAGGTCGGTCTCGGTTTCCTGGTGGCGGCCACCCGCCGGCGGGTCAAACAGGTGGTCTGGGCCCGGTTGACGCCCCTGGGGCTCACCCCGCAGCAGTTCTGGATCATGCTCGTGATCAACCGGAAGGGCCCCCAGTCCCTGCACCTCCTGGCGCGGGAGGTCTGGATGGACGACCCCACCGCCAGCCGGGTGGTGAAGGCCCTCTGCGACCGGGGCCTGCTGCGCAGCGAGCCTGATCCAGCCCATGGCCGCCGGATCCTCATCCGCCTCACCCCCGAAGGAAGCAGCA
>JAJYBX010000072.1 GCA_021778785.1 Acidobacteriota bacterium | reverse complement strand
TCTCGATGAACACGCGGTGCCCCACGCGGAGGCCCAGGCGGGCCAGCTCGTCGGCGTTGTGGAGCGTCGCCCGCCGCACCGTGGACCCCGCCACCTCCACCGCCTCCAGCTCCGCCACCGGCGTGAGCTTGCCCGAGCGGCCCACCTGCCAGGTGATGCCCAGCACCGTGGTGGTGGCCTGGAGGGCCGGGTACTTGAAGGCGATGGCCCACCGGGGCACGCGGTCCGTCTCGCCGATCCGCCGTTGCAGGGCGAAATCGCGCACCTTGATCACCACCCCGTCGGTATCGAAGGGGAGGTTCAGGCGGCCCTCGCGCTGGTCCTCGATGAAGCGCAGGACGTCCTCAAGGCTGCCCGCGGCCTCCCGGGGCATCGGCATGAAGCCCCAGTCCGCGAGCAACGCCATGGCCCAGGATTGGCCCTGCTCGTCGGGCGGGCCTTCAGGGTCACCGGCTTCCCACAGGGCCTGCCAGGGCAGGAAGGAGAGCCGGCGTTCGTACACGGCCTGGCTGTCCAGCAGCTTCATGGTGCCGCTGGCGGCGTTGCGGGGATTGGCGAAGCGGGGCTCGCCCCGCGCATCGCGCTCACGGTTGAGTTCCTCCCAGCGCTTCCGGGACAGGTACACCTCCCCGCGCACCGTCAGCACCGTGGGCACCGTCCGTCCTTCGCTGAAGGGAAGCCGTTTCGGGATGTCCGCGATGGTCCGGGCGTTCTCCGTCACCAGCTCGCCGGTCTCGCCGTCGCCGCGGGTGACGGCATCCACCAACGCTCCGTTCTCGTAGCGCAGCGACAGGGACAGGCCGTCCACCTTCAGTTCCGCGGCGTAGCGGGGCTCGGCTTCCGGAGCGAGCTTCCGCCACTTCGCCTCCCAGGCCCGCAGCTCCGCCTCGGAGTAGGCGTTATCGAGGCTGAGCATGGGAATGGCATGGCGTCGCTTCTCGAAGGCCTCCACGGGCGGGGCGCCCACGCGCAGGGTGGGGCTGTTGGGATCGGCCAGGTCGGGATGGGCGGCCTCCAGGTCCCGCAGCTCGCGCTCCAGGGCGTCGTACTCGGCATCGGAGAGCACCGGCTGGTCCAGGACGTAGTACCGGTACCGGTGCCTTCGCACCTGCTCGGCCAGTTCGCGCATCCGGTCCCGGAGTTCCATCACTTCACCTTCGCCCGATGCAGGACGCCCATCACCAGCCCCAACGCCAGGAAGAAGCTGAGGGTGCTGCTGCCCCCCGCGCTGAAGAAGGGCAGCACCATCCCCTTGTTGGGCAACGCCCCGGCCACCATGCCCACGTTCACCATGAGGTGCATGGCGAAGATGGCGGCGGCGCCGGCGCAGAAGTAGGCCTCGGCCGAGGTGCGCGCCCGGGAGGCCGCCTCGAGGAGGCGGGTGAGGAACAGGCCGAAGAGGCCCAGGACGAACACCACGCCCAGGAAGCCCCGCTCCTCCGCCCAGACGCTGAACGCGAAATCCGTCGTCTTCACGGGCAGGAAGTTGAGCTGGGTCTGGGAGCCGCTGGTGAAGCCCTTGCCGAAGAGTCCGCCGGAGCCGATGGCGATGCGGCTCTGGTTCACCTGGTAGCCCTTGCCCTGGAGATCGGCCGAGGGGTCCAGGAAGATCAGCACCCGCTGTTTCTGGTAGGGCTTCAGGACGTGCTTCCAGCCGAGCACGCCGCCGACGGACACCGCCACGACCAGCAGCAGCACCCAGCGCCACTTCAGGCCCTTCATCAGGGGGATGAGCAGCAGGATGGGCAGGAAGCTGAGGGCCATGCCCAGGTCCGGCTGCTTGAGCACCAGCAGCATCGGGAAGGCCACCAGGCCCGCGCTGCCCAGCAGTTCCCAGCGCCCCACGGATTCCGGCGCCCGGGTGCCCAGCCGGTACGAGACGTAGAGGAGGGTGATCCACTTCATCAGTTCCGAGGGCTGGAAGGTCTGGCCCGCGAGGACGAACCAGCGGGTGGCGCCGCCGATCTTCCTCCCCACCACCAGGACGGCGGCCAGGGCCACCAGGCCCAGCAGGTAGGCGGGGAAGCTGATGCGGAGGATGCGCCGGGGGTCCACGGTGGAGAGCAGGACCATGAGCGTGAGGCCGAGGAGGTTCCACACGCCCTGCTTGAGCCAGATGCCCGCCTGGGGCGTATTCCGCCCTGCGGAGTAGAGGGTGAGCGTGCCCAGGGCCATGAGGGCCAGCAGCACCCAGAGCAGGCGCGGGTCGAGGGTGCGGAGGCGGTTCTTCACGGGGCCTCCTGGGGCTGCTCGGGACTGAAGGGATCCACCAGCCGGCCCCGCGGCGGCGGGATGGGGTTCTTCAGGCGGTCCGCGAACCAGTACTTCACGACCTTGGCCGCGATGGGGGCGGCGGCGGTGGACCCGAAGCCCGCGTTCTCCACCACCACGGCGAAGGCGATCTGGGGATTCGCCCGCGGGGCGTAGCCCGCGAAGAGGGCGTGGTCCTTGAGATGCTTGGCCTGGCGGGCGTAGTGCGCCTTGTCCACGAAGGTCGCCACCTGGGCCGTGCCGGTCTTGCCCACGAAGGGGGTCTCCTTGTCGGTCTCCACCACGAAGGGGTTGGTGGCCGCCGTGCCGCTCGTGACCACCTCGGCGAGCCCCTCGTCCAGGAAGGCCCACAGCCGCGGATCGATGGGGGCCTCCTTCGCGGGCGGAGGCGGCACCCGCTCGAGCGCGTTGGTCTGGTCGTCCCGGAGGCCCATGAACAGGTGCGGCGTGAGCAGGCGGCCCTTCGTGGCCAGCAGGGCGTAGAACCGGGCCAGGGCCAGCGGCGTCACCCCCACGGCGCCCTGGCCGATGCCCACGCTGATGGTCTCCCCGGCGTACCACTTGGGATCCCGCGGCACGGCCTTCCGCTTCCATTCCCGGCTGGGGATGCGCGGGGCCTTCTCCCGGGGCAGGTCGATGCCGGTGGGCACGGTGAGCCCGTACTTCTCCGCGGTGGCGTAGATGTCGTCGATGTCGAGGCGCGAGGCCACCTCGTAGAAGTACACATCGCAGCTCTGGGCGATGGCCTGCACCAGGTTGAGCGCCCCGTGGCCCGTGGGCTTGTCGCAGCGGAAGTCGCGGCCGTAGAAGTTCTTCTTGCCCGAGCAGTAGATCACCGTCTGGGGCGTGATGACGCCCTTCTCCAGGCCCGCCAGGGCCACCAGCAGCTTGAAGGTGGAGCCCGGGGCGTAGATGCCCTGGGTGGCCCGGTTGATCATGGGCCGCGCGGGATTGCGCAGGTAGCGGTCCACCATCTCCTGGCTCAGGCGGTTCAGGAAGAGGTTGGGATCGTACGAGGGGCTGGAGTACATCGCCAGCACTCCGCCATCGCGGAGGTCCAGCACCACGGCCGCGCCGGCCTCCTCGCCGAAGGCATCCTGGAGCACCTTCTGGAGCCCGGCATCGAGGGTGAGGAAGACCGTGTGGCCCGGTACCGCATCCACCTGCCCGAAGCTGGCCACCTCCTGGCCCAGCTGGTCCACGAGGATGCGCTTCTGGCCGTCCACGCCCTTCAGCCGGTCGTTGCCGCTGGCCTCGAAGCCGTCCTTGCCGATGGTCTCGCCCAGGTGGTAGCGGCCGGGCCGGGCCTTCATCAGGTCGTCGTCCACCTCCCCCACATAGCCCAGGACGTGGCCGGCCAGTTCGTCGCCCAGGTACACCCGGCGGGGCGCCACTTCCATGCTGAGGAAGGGGAACCTCGCCCGCACACGCTCGGCCACGGCGATGTCGGCCTCGTCCATGTTCTCCTTGAGCACCAGGGGGCTGCCCTTCCCCGCGGCGCGGTAGGCCTGGATCTTCCGGGCCAGGGCCGCGGGATCCATCTGGAGCGCCTGGGACAGCGCCTCCACCACCTCGGCCTTCGTCGGGAGATCCTCCCGCTGGATGACCAGGTGCAGGGCCCGGCGGTTGTCCACCAGCCGGTAGCCGTTCCGGTCCAGGATGAGCCCCCGCGGCGCCGGGATGGGCCGCACCTTCACGGCCTGCTGCAGGGCAAGCTGCTTGAATTCCCCATGCCGCACGATCTGCAGCCAGGCGTAGATGGAACCCAGCACGAGCACCAGACCCCAGGCCAGGGCGCGGAAGACGCCCAGCCGACGTTGGAGCAGGACGCGCTGCCGGGGATCCATCTCAGGGCCTTCGGCCGGCGGCGCCATCCCCGTAGAGGAGGCGCCAGAGCGCCCACCCCCAGAGCGGGAGACTCAGCAGGGCCCAGGCCCAACCGGTGCCCCAGGGGTGCGGTCCCGCCGCCAGGCGGACGGCGCCGTGGACCAGCAGGGTGTGGAGGAGGAGCAGGGCCGCCAGCCGCGCCAGCCAGCCCTTCAGGTGCTCCAGGGGCCAGCGGCCAGCCATCCAGGCCACCAGCAGGGCCACCGTCATGTCCGCCCAGGGCGTACCGCCCAGATGGGGGTAGAGCCGGGCCGCCCCCTCCAGGGCCCAGCCTCCCGCCGCGGCCCAGAGCGCGGTCCGGAGCGGGGCGCCGACCCGGGGGGCCAGCGCCAGCACGAGCATCACGTGGAAGACCGCCTGGAGCCGCGGGAAGGGCGCGCAGAGGAAGACCAGGCCCAGGGCCACGGCCGCGAGCAGATCCTGGCGCGAGGACTGGGCCACGGGCCGGCTCATGGCGTCCCCCGCTTACGCGTCGCGGGTTTCTGTTCGGGCGCCACGAAGGGCTCCTGCACCTCCAGCGGCGGCTGGGGCGGGAGGAGGAGCACGAGCCGGACCCGGTCCAGGGGCGCCGCGAGCTGCACCGTCACACGGAGTTCCAGATCGCCCTTGACCACCTCGCCGACGTAGCCCACCAGCAGGCCGCGGGGGAACACCCGATCCAGCCCCGAGGTGAACACGGCCTCGCCCACCTGGACCACTTCCTGGTTGCTGAGGTAGCGGATGGCGGCCCGGCCCGAGCCCAGCCCCTGCAGCACGCCGGTGGCCCGGCTGCGGGCCAGCATCACGGCCAGGGAGGCGTTGGGGGCGTCCGCGGGCAGGACCTTCGACTGGGTGGGCCCCACGGACCAGATCCGGCCCACCACGCCCTCCGGCACGATCACGCCCTGGTCGGGCACCAGGCCGTGGTCCCGGCCCTCGTCGAGGATCAGGCCGCCGAAGGCCTCCGGCCGCGTGCTGAAGATCACCCGCGCGCCCTCCAGGGGCAGGGGGATCTGCTTGCGGAGCCCCAGCAGCCGCACGGCCTCGTCCGCCTCCGACACCCTGGGCGCCGCCTGGGCGGCGGCCACCTCCAGATCCGCCACCTGGGCGCGGAGGCGGGCGTTCTCGGCCTGGATCTGCGCATAGGAACGGCCCTGTTCCCGGCGCCGCGCCCGCCAGTCCTCCCAGCGGGAGGCCATCCTGCCTGCGGGCCGGGCCAGGAGCCCCGCCGCCCGCGTCCACACCTGGCCCGGGTGGGGGCCCATCAGGACCCACACCCCGTGGCCCAGCCACAGGAGGATCAGGACGTAGCGCCGCCGTCCCGCAGGGTTCCATCCCCAGTTGGAGGCGCGGGGATGCATCTCGGGCGGCTAGTCGAGGATCTGGATGCGGCGCAGGAGGGGGATGTTCTCCAGCAGCAGCGCCGTGCCCCGCACCACCGCGGTCTGGGGATCCTCCGCCCGGAACACGGGGAGGTGGGTCTCCTTCCGGAGCCGCTCGTCCAGGCCCTGGATGAGGGAGCCGCCGCCGGTGAGGCAGATGCCGCGGTCGATGAGGTCCGCCGCCAGCTGGGGCGGGGTCTCGTTGAGGGCCTTGCGGACCAGGTCGATGACCGCGTTGATGGGCTCCGCCAGGGCCTCGCGGATCTCCGCGTCGTTCAGCGTGAGGGTCTTCGGCAGGCCCTCGAACTGGTCCCGGCCGCTGACCTCCATGGTCCGGGAGAACTCGGAGGGGAACGCCGATCCCAGCGTCCACTTCACTTCCTCCGACGAGGACTCCGAGATGAGCACGTTGTACTTCTCGCGGATGTACTTGATGATGGCCTCGTCCATCTCGTCGCCGGCGATGAGGATGGAATCCGAGAACACCTTGCCGTTGTAGCTGATCACCGCCACATCGGTGGTGCCGCCGCCGATGTCCACGATCATGCAGCCGCGCTTCTCGTTGATGGCCAGGCCCGCCCCGATGGCGGCGACCATGGTCTGGTCCACCAGGAACACCTCGCCGGCCTTGGCGTCGTAGCAGCATTGCCGCACGGCCCGGCGGGCCACCTGGTGGGCCCGGGGCGGCACGCTCACCACGATGCGGGTGCGGGCGATGCCGCGGTTCGGCCGGGCCTTGGCGATGAACTGGGCCAGCATCTTTTCCGCGGCGTCCACCTCGAAGATCATGCCGTCCTTCATGGGCCGGATGGTGCGGACGCCCTGGGGGGCGCGGCCCAGCAGCTGCTTGGCCTCGTCGCCCACCGCCTCCACCTCGTGGGTGGTGGTGTTGACCGCGACGATGGAGGGCTCGTAGATCACGATCCGGCCCGCCTGCTTGGTGTGGACCAGGGTCGAGGCCGTGCCGAGATCGATGGCGAGGTCCGCATTGAAGAGGTTGGACCAGAACTGGCTGGAAAAAACACTGGCCACGGTGTGCTCCCGGAGAACCTCCTAGGGTGCCACGAACCGCCCCCCGGGACCATCCAACTGGACAGAACCTGCTTGGCCGCCGCCAGCAGCGACTGCACCCGCGGATCCCCCAAATTTCACAGGCGCGTGTCCGCGGCAGGCTACTTCGCCGCCTCCAGCAGCTCCGCCACCAGCAGATCCCCGTCCAGCCGCTGGGGCAGCTCCTTGTGGTAGCCGCGGACCCAGCGCCCCCCGTTCACCTTCACGAAGGGGATGGCCCGCTTGCCCGTCTCCCGCTCCAGGGCCTCGGCGGCACCGGGAACGCGCTCGATGTCCACCTTCCGGTAGGCGACCCCGTGCCCGTCCAGCCAGGCCTCCAGCCGCCGGCAGTCCGGGCACCAGGCGGCGCTGTAGACCTCCAGATCCAGGGTGGCCAGGTCGTCGATTCGGCTCATTCGATTCCTCCCGGACCTGTCATTCTGGACGCTTCTGTCATCCGTGGGAGAAATCATGCGCAAGTCCATTCTCATTGCCGGCTTCGCGGGCCTCGCCTTGGCCCTGGGTTGCGGGAAGGCCGTCGACAAGGACGCCAGCCGCGTCATTGCCAGCGCCGGCAGCGACAAGATCACCGAATCCGATTTCAAGGGCATCGTCCAGAGCCTGGCGCCCGACGCCGCCAAGGCCGCGGCCTTCCTGACCGATCCCGCCGCCCGGGAAGCCCGCGCCCAGCTGGCCGACCAGTTGGCCATGCAGAAGGCCATCCTGGCCTACGCGAAGCTGCAGGGGCTGGACAAGGACCCCGCCGTCCAGCGGCAGATCGAGGGCGCCGAGGCCCAGGCCTACTTCCAGTCGCTGCTCCAGAAGCGCCTGGCCGGTGCCGAACCCACCGAGGCCCAGCTCAAGGCCCTCTACGATGAGCGCGTCGCCGCCATGAAGGCCCAGGGCCAGGCCACGGCCGCCCCCCCCTTCGAGCAGGTGAAGGGCCAGCTCCCCGGCCTCTGGCGCCAGCAGCGCCAGCAGGAGGCCGCCCAGGAACTCCAGAAGGAGATCCGCGCCCGCGTCCCCGTCACCCTGGCCGACGACTACAAGCCCGTGGCCGCGCCGGTCCAGTAGCCTCCGGGCGCATCCCCTCCGACAGGGCCCCCGGACGGGGGCCCTGTCGTATCCCGCGGCGCCACCCCGAATGACCTCCGCGCGCGCTGCGTGCTCCGCCCTCCGGAACGCGCCCTGGGACCGCCTCCACTGATCGGGCGCACCGCAGGGGCGCCCGATCAGTGGAGCCTCGATTCCGATCCCGTCTCTCCAGAATCAAAGACCCCCTGGCGGGGGTCGTTGATTCTGGTGCCTGGAGACGGAATCGAACCGCCGACACATGGATTTTCAGTCAAATTTTATAATCTCCAAGGACTTCCATGGATATTTAAATTTCATTGATTTAATTGATGTTATACATTCTGTGGAGACCCTTGGAGATC
>JAJYBX010000071.1 GCA_021778785.1 Acidobacteriota bacterium | reverse complement strand
TCGAGAACAGCACGCCCCTCTCCAACTTCCTGCAGACCCTTGCCATCCTGCTCATCCCCGCCGCCCTGTGCCTCACCTTCGGGCGGATGGTGAAGGACCGCCGCCAGGGCTGGGCCCTGCTGGCGGCCATGACCCTGATCTTCGTGGGGGCCCTGGTCCTCTGCACGCACGCCGAAGTGGCGGGCAATCCCCGCTTGACCCGGCTGGGCGCCAGCCAGGTGGCCAGCCGCGCGCCGGGCCTGGAGCAACCCGGTGGCAACATGGAAGGAAAGGAACTGCGCTTCGGTCCCGGCCCCTCGGCCCTCTGGGCCACGGCCACCACCGCGGCCTCCAGCGGCTCCACCAACGCCGCGCTCGATTCCTTCACGCCCCTCGGCGGCCTCGTCCCACTGTGGCTCATGCAGCTGGGCGAGGTGGTCTTCGGGGGCGTGGGATCAGGACTCTACGGCATGCTCATGTTCGTCCTGGTGGGCGTCTTCATCGGCGGCCTGATGGTGGGGCGCACTCCGGAGTACCTGGGCAAGAAGGTGGAGGCCTTCGAGATGAAGATGGCCTCCCTGGCCATCCTCCTGCCCTGCGCCGCCGTGCTCCTGGGCACGGCCCTGTCGGTGCTGGTGCCCGCGGCTGCGGCCTCGGTGAGCAACCCCGGGCCCCATGGCTTCAGCCAGATCCTCTACGCCTGGAGCAGCGCCGCCAACAACAACGGCAGTGCCTTCGCCGGGCTGGTCGTCAACACGCGGTTCTACAACCTCGGCCTGGCGGCCGCCATGGTGCTGGGGCGCTTCGGCGTGATCTGGCCCGTGCTGGCCCTGGCCGGCTCCCTCGTGCGGAAGAAGCACACGCCGGAAGGCCCCGGCACCCTGCCCACCCACACCCCGCTCTTTGTGGGCGTGCTGGTCGGTGTGGTGCTCCTCGTGGGTGCCCTGACCTTCATCCCCGCCCTGGCCCTCGGTCCCGTTGCCGAGCAGCTGTCCCTCCGCTGATCGAGGTTCCGACCATGACCTCCCATTCCCGGCCTGACCTCAGCCCCCGCCCGCTGTTCGAGCCCGCCCTCCTGCGCCGGGCGGGCCTCGACGCCCTGCGCAAGCTCAACCCGCTGCACCAGCTCCGAAACCCCGTCATGTTCACCGTGTGGGTCTGCAGCGCCTTCACCACCGGACTCTGGCTCCAGGCCCTGGGGGGCCATGGCGAGGGGCGCCCGGGCTTCATCCTCGCCATCTCCCTGTGGCTCTGGTTCACCCTCCTCTTCGCGAACCTCGCCGAGGCCATGGCCGAAGGGCGCGGGAAGGCCCAGGCCGATGCCCTCCGGCGGGCCAAGCGGGATGTCCAGGCCCGCCGGCTGCTCGGCACGGACCGGTCGGGGCCCTGCGAATCGGTGGGCGCCTCGGAGCTGCGGATCGGGGACCTGGTCCTGGTGGAGGCGGGCGAGACCCTCCCGGGCGATGGCGAAGTCGTGGAGGGCGTGGCCTCCGTGAACGAGAGCGCCATCACCGGGGAGAGCGCGCCCGTGATCCGCGAGAGCGGAGGCGACCGCTCCGCCGTGACGGGCGGGACCCTGGTGCTCTCGGACTGGCTGGTGGTGCGCATCGCCGCCAACCCCGGCGAGAGCTTCCTGGACCGGATGATCGCCATGGTGGAGGGCGCCAAGCGCCAGAAGACGCCCAACGAGATCGCCCTGGACATCCTGCTGGCGGGCCTCACGATCATCTTCCTGCTGGCCACGGCCACGCTGCTCCCCTTCTCCATCTTCAGCGCGAAGGCCGCCGGCCAGGGCCATCCGCTGGGCCTCACGGTGCTGGTCTCCCTCCTCGTCTGCCTCATTCCCACCACCATCGGCGGGCTGCTCAGCGCCATCGGCATCGCGGGGATGGACCGGATGATCCAGGCCAACGTCATCGCCACCTCGGGCCGGGCCGTGGAGGCCGCGGGCGATGTGGACGTGCTGCTGCTGGACAAGACGGGCACCATCACCCTGGGCAACCGCCAGGCGGTCGCGTTCCTGCCGGCCGACGGCGTGGACCTGCGGGAGCTGGCCGATGCGGCCCAGCTCTCCTCGCTTGCGGACGAGACGCCGGAGGGGCGGAGCATCGTCATCCTGGCCAAGGAGCGCTACGGCCTGCGGGAGCGGGACGTCCATGCCCTGGACGCCCACTTCGTGCCCTTCACCGCGCAGACCCGCATGAGCGGTGTGACGCTGGGATCCCGGGAGGTCAAGAAGGGCGCCGCTGACGCGGTGGAGACCTTCCTCCAGGCCCAGGGCGGACGCTTTCCGGAGGATGTCCGGCGCGCCGTGGAACGGGTCGCCATCGGCGGCGGCACGCCGCTGGTGGTGGCCGAGAGGACGGACGCCGGCAGCCGGGCCCTGGGCGTGATCCACCTCAAGGACATCGTGAAGGGCGGCATCCGGGAGCGGTTCGCGGACCTCCGCGGCATGGGCATCAAGACCATCATGATCACCGGCGACAATCCCATGACGGCCGCCGCCATCGCCGCCGAGGCGGGCGTGGACGACTTCCTGGCCCAGGCCACCCCGGAGGCCAAGCTGAAGCTCATCCGCGAGTACCAGGCCGGCGGGCGGCTGGTGGCCATGACCGGCGACGGCACCAACGATGCCCCCGCCCTGGCCCAGGCGGACGTGGCCGTGGCCATGAACAGCGGCACCCAGGCCGCCAAGGAGGCCGGGAACATGGTGGACCTGGACTCCAACCCCACGAAGCTCATCGAGATCGTGGAGATCGGCAAGCAGATGCTGATGACCCGCGGCTCGCTCACCACCTTCAGCATCGCCAATGACGTGGCCAAGTACTTCGCCATCCTCCCTGCGGCCTTCGTGGCCACCTACCCGGCCCTGGGCGCCCTCAACATCATGCGGCTCCACAGCCCCGAGAGCGCCATCCTCTCGGCCGTGATCTTCAATGCCCTCATCATCGTCTGCCTCATCCCGCTGGCCCTGCGCGGCGTGGCCTACCGGCCGCTGGGCGCCGCCCGGATCCTCCGGCGGAACCTGCTGGTCTACGGGGCGGGGGGCCTGGTCGTACCGTTCCTCGGGATCAAGGCCCTCGATTGGCTCCTCGTCACCCTCCACCTGGTCGCCTGACACGCCCCGGGGGGGACCATCTGCCCCTGGGTCCGCGATGCACCCCGCCACCACGGAGCCCCCATGAATCTCCAGCTTCGCCCCGCCCTGGCCTGCCTCCTCGGCTTCTCCGCCCTCACCGGGCTCGCCTACCCGCTCGCGATCACCGGCCTGGCCCGGGCCTTCTTCCCCCACCAGGCCGGAGGCAGCCTCCTCCGGCAGGACGGCAAGGTGGTCGGATCGGCCCTCATCGGCCAGGCCTTCACCGACCCGAGGGACTTCTGGGGCCGTCCCTCGGCGACCACGCCGGGGCCGTACAACGGCGCCGCCAGCGGCGCCTCGAACCTGGCCCCCAGCAGCCCGCAGCTCCGGGAGGCCGTCGAGGCGCGCATCGCGGCCCTCCGCGCCCTGGATCCCGGCGCCACCGGGCCCGTGCCCGTGGACCTGGTCACCGCCTCCGCCAGCGGCCTGGATCCCGACATCAGTCCTGCCGCGGCGGCCTTCCAGGTCCCCCGCGTGGCCAGGGCCCGGGGGCTGGACGAGGCCGAGGTCCGGGCCCTCGTCGCCCGCCACACCACCGAGCCGCAGTTCGGCATCCTGGGGGAACCGCGGGTGAATGTGCTCGGGCTGAACCTGGACCTGGACACGCTGCGCTAACGTACCCGCATGGATCCCCACCGGCCCGATCCCGACGAGCTGCTCCGGCAGGTGCAGGAGGAGGAGGCCCGGACCCGGCGGGCCAAGTTGAAGATCTTCTTCGGCGCCGCACCGGGGGTGGGGAAGACCTACGCCATGCTGGCCGGGGCCCAGGAGCGCCGGCAGGAGGGCCTGGACGTGGTGGTCGGCGTGGTGGAGACCCACGGCCGGGAGGAGACCTCCGCCCTGCTCGAGGGGCTCGAAGTGCTGCCCCGGCGCGAGCTCCCGTACGGCGGCCTGTTCCTCCCCGAGTTCGATCTCGACGCGGCCTTGAAGCGGCATCCTGCGCTCATCCTGATGGACGAGCTGGCCCACACCAACGTGAAGGGTTCCCGGCACGACAAGCGCTGGCAGGACGTGATGGAGCTGCTGGATGCCGGCATCGACGTCCACACCACCCTCAACGTCCAGCACCTGGAGAGCCTGCGGGACGTGGTGGCCCAGATCACCGGCGTGCTCGTCCGGGAGAACGTGCCGGACACGATCCTGGAGCGGGCCGACGAGGTGGAGCTGGTGGACCTCCCGCCGGACGACCTGCTGACCCGGCTCAAGGAAGGGAAGGTGTACCTGCCGGACCAGGCGCGGCACGCCAAGGACCGGTTCTTCCGCAAGGGCAACCTGCTGGCGCTGCGCGAGCTGGCCCTGCGGCACACGGCGGAGAGCGTGGACGCCCAGATGCGGCGGTACATGGCCTCCGAAGGCATCCGGAAGACCTGGGCCGCCGGAGACCGCCTGCTGGTGTGCATCGGGCCCGACGAGCTGTCGGGCAGGCTCATCCGCGGGACCCGGCGGCTGGCCGGCGCCCTGGGCGCCCGCTGGACCGCCCTCTACGTGGAGACACCCCGCCACTTCCGGTATTCCGAGGTGGACCGGTCCCGCCTGGAGGAGCACCTCCGGCTGGCCGAGAAGCTCGGGGGCGAGACGGCGGTCATCGAGGGCGGAGGCGCCGCCCCGGAGGACATCCTCGCCTACGCGCGAAGCCGGAACATCACCAAGATCGTCGTCGGGAAGCCCTCCCGGTCGCGCTGGATGGACCTGCTCCTGGGTTCGCCCGTGGACGATCTCGTCCGCGCCAGCGGGGACATCGACGTCTATGTCATCACCGGTGAAACCGGCCAGGAGTCCGCCCCGCCCCGCCTCGCCCGGCGGCTCACGAGCCCCCTGCGGAACTACCTCCTGAGCGCCCTGGTGGTGGTCCTGGCGAGCGGCGCCGCGCGCTTGATCTTCCACCGCACGGAACTGGCGGACATCGTCATGGTGTACCTCCTGGGCATCGTGCTGGTGGCCACCCGGTTCGGCCGCGGTCCCTCCCTGCTGGCCTCCCTCCTCAGCGTGGCCGCCTTCGATTTCCTCTTCGTGCCGCCCTACCTCACCTTCGCCGTGGGGGACTTCCGCCACGTGGGCACCTTCGGCGTGATGCTCCTCGTGGGCGTGGTCATCGGCAACCTCACCGAGCGCATCCGCGCCCAGGCCCGGCTGGCCCGGAGCCGGGAGCAGCGCACCCGGGCCCTCTACCAGCTCGGCCAGGCCCTGGCCCAGGAGGGCGGCTCCACGGCCATGGTGGGGACCGCCATCCAGAACGTCGCCACCCAGTTCCAGAGCCACGCGGTGGTGCTGCTCCCCGATGGCGCCGGCCGCCTCCAGTCTCCCGACCACCAGCTGGCCTTCCCGCTCAACGAGCAGGAGCACGGCGTGGCCCAATGGGTCTTCGACCACGGGGAACCGGCCGGCCAGGGAACGAACACCCTTCCCGGCGCCCGCGCCACCTACCTTCCCCTGAAGGGCGCGGCCGGCGTGATCGGGGTGATGGGCGTGCTGCCCGACAGCGCCCCCCAGTGGGAGGAACCGGACCAGCGGCAGCTCCTGGACGCCTTCGCCAACCAGACGGCCCTCGCCCTGGAGCGCGCCCTCCTAGCGGAACAGGGCGCTGCGGATCGGCGGCGGGCCGACGAGGAACGGCTCCGCAACGCCCTCCTCAGCTCGGTCTCCCATGACCTCCGCACGCCGCTGGGCGTCATCACCGGGGCCGTGAGCATGGCCCTCGATACGCCCGGGCTCTCCGAGGGGGGCCGGCGCGAGCTGCTCGAGTCCGCCCTGGAGGAGTCGCAGCGCCTCCACCGCCTGGTCTGCAATCTCCTGGACATCACCCGGCTGGAGGCGGGGTCGCTGGACCTCCGGAAGGACTGGACCCCCCTCGAGGAGGTCGTCGGTTCCGCCCTCAACCGGCAGGAGCTGGCCGCCGAGGCCCACCGCGTCCGGGTCCTGCTGCCCGCCGACCTGCCGGTGGTGCCCATGGATGGCGCGCTGATGGAGCAGGTGCTGCTGAACCTCCTGGACAACGCCCTGAAGTACTCCCCGCCCGGAACGCCCGTGGACATCAAGGCCTGGGCCGGCCCGAAGACCCTCACGCTCTCGGTGACGGACCACGGGCCGGGCCTTGCGGAAGGCGAGGAGGAGCGGATCTTCGAGAAGCTGGCGCGCGGGAAGGGCGCGGAAGGGCGCCCGGGCACCGGGCTGGGTCTCGCCATCTGCCGGGGGATCGTGACCGCCCACGGCGGGCGGATCCAGGCCACCAACCACCCCCACGGCGGAGCCCAGTTCCTGGTGACCCTGCCGCTGGGCGACCCGCCCCCCGCCCTGCCCGCGGAGGCCCAGCCATGACCGATCCCGCCGCCCCCCTCGTCCTGCTCGTGGAGGATGAACCCCAGATGCGCCGGTTCCTCCGCGTGGCGCTGGAGGGCAGCGGCTACCGCCTCCAGGAGGCGGCCACGGGCCAGGAAGGCCTCCACCTCGCCGCCAGCCACCGGCCCCAGGTCATCCTGCTGGACCTCGGCCTCCCGGACATGGACGGCCTCGAGCTGACGCAGCGCCTCCGGGAATGGTGCGCCACGCCCATCATCGTGCTTTCAGCCCGGGGCCAGGAGACCGACAAGATCGGCGCCCTGGACGCCGGTGCGGATGACTACCTCACCAAGCCCTTCAGCACCGGCGAGCTGATGGCCCGCATCCGGGTGGCCCTGCGCCATGAACGGAAGCCCGAGGGCGGCGAGGAGCCCGTCTTCGCCCTGGGCCGCTGGCGCGTGGACCTGGCCCGCCGCCAGGTCCTCGTGGACGGGGAGGAGGTCCACCTCACGCCCCTCGAGTACAAGCTCTTCACGACGCTCATCCGGCACGCGGGGAAGGTGGTCACCCACCAGCAGCTCCTGCGCGAAGTGTGGGGCGGCGTCCCCGGCGCCCAGCCCCTCTACCTCCGGGTCTACATGACCCAGCTCCGCCACAAGCTGGAGGAGGATCCCTCCCGCCCCCGCTACCTGCAGACGGAACCGGGCGTGGGCTACCGGCTGCGGACCGAGGAGTAGGGGTCCCTCTGCGCGGGTCGCGCGGCCTCACACCCCCGCCAGCAGCCGCTCCAGGTAACGGGACTTCAGCTGCTTCGAGGCGAGGATCTGCTTGAGGGGCGGGAGCTTCAGCACGGCCCCGAGGATCGCCGCGACCGCCCGGTGGCCGTGGCCGGACTGGCCGTCCACCAGGAGTTCCGCCAGCTGGCCGCGCTCGATGGCCATCACCACCGTCCGGTGGGCCGTGGTGGCCGGGGTGAGTACCCTCGCCTTCCGCGGTTTCAGCCGGATCGCGTCCTTCCGGCAGGCCCGCACGCACACGCCGCAGCCCAGGCAGCGGTCCTCGTCCAGCCGGGCCCTTCGGGCGGTGGGATGGTGGGGGTCATGGGCCGACACCAGGCCGAACGCCTCCACGGGGCAGGCGCTGACGCACTGGCCGCAGCCGTTGCAGGCGGCGGCCTCCAGCTCCGGCAGGAAGGGGGTGGTGTGGACGGGTTTCATGAAGGCGAAGCGCCGGGCGGCGATCAGGGCCTCGCAGCAGCAGCCGCAGCAGTTGCAGATGAAGCTCACCTGCTCCCGCACGTTCTCGCCGAACTGCACGAGGCCCCGCTCCCGGGCCTGCTGGAGCAGGTCGAGGCACTCCGCGGCCTCGACGCGCCGCGCCACCTGGTGCCGGGTGAGGGAATCCGCGCAGGTCCCGAAGGTCATGCAGATGTCCATCGGCGCGTCGCAGGCCTTCCCCAGGTGGGCCATCTTGTGGCGGCAGTAGCAGGTCCCGATGCCGATGGCCCTGGCCGAGCGGACCACTTCGCTGGCCCGCTCGTGGTCCAGGACGATCAGGCCGTCCCCGCGGGGGAGGGCCGTCTCGTCCACGAACACGCGGCCGAGCTGGGTCTCCCCCGTGGCGAAGAGCGCCCGGATGAAATCTTCCTCCACGTTCAGGTACTGGTGGAACAGCTCGGCCAGGGCCTTCTGGTCCACGTCCCCCCGCACCCGCATCAGGGAGAAC
>JAJYBX010000070.1 GCA_021778785.1 Acidobacteriota bacterium | reverse complement strand
CCCGCCGTTCCCCGGATAGGCGGCCCGCAGCTTCACGGAGAAGGTGGTCACGCCCCCCGCCGCCTCCTGCCCCGGGAACAGGCAGATGACCCCCGGGCCCGCTTCCGGCGCCGCCTGCAGGGCCGGGCTCTTGGGATCGTAGGGATTCCGGAGGGCGGCCAGCCCGGGGTCCGCCATCACCCCGCGGATGATGGCTTCCGCCTCCTGGGGCTGGCCCGGGGTCCTGGCCTGGGCGTCCAGCACGAGGGCCTCGGCCTTCGTCTGGACCGTGCGGAAGTTTGCCCGCAGGGCCATCTCCCGCGCCCGGGCGCGCTGGGACAGGAGGGCGGGGATCGCGATGGCGCTCACGATGCCGGCCACGGGCAGCAGGAGGACCGGCAGCACCAGTCCGAGGATGCCGGTGACGAGGCCGGTGGCGGGCACCGGCGCGTAGGCCCCGGGCTGGGCCTTCGCGAGGCGCTTGGCCTTGCCGTGCTGCACCAGGGCCACGATGCCCAGCACCACGGCGACGGGGATCCCCACGCAGGTGAGGGCGAAGACGATGGCGAGGATGCCGCAGACCTTGGCGGCCTTGGCGCCGGGGGCCGGCATCAGCGGGGAAGCGGACATGGGACTCTCCGATGGGGGTACCCCAGCATTCCAGTCCGCGGAGGATCCGCCAAGGGCAACTCCCCTCCCCAGGGATTCCCTGCGCCGTTACACTCTCCGGATCATGTCCCCCCTGCTGCTCCTCCGCGTCCACGCCGACCTGCGTCTCGGGCTGGGCCATGTGGCCCGGGCCCTGGCCCTGCAGGAGGCCTGGCGGGCCCTGGGCGGCCAGGCCTGCCTCGCCGTCTCCGGCGACGAGCGCGCGCGCCGGGTGGGCGGTGGGCGCCATCCCTTCCTGGATCAGCCCCTGCCCTGCGAGGCCGTGGATCTCGGCGAGGATCCCCACGCGCCGCTGCCGACGGACCTGCGGGACCGTGCCGCCGTGGTGCTGGTGGACCAGTGGGACACCTCGACCGCCTTCCTCCAGGCCCTGCGCCCCCTCAAGGTGGCCATCATGGAGGACGACACCGACGCCCACGAGGCGGCGGATCTGCTGTTCCAGCCCTACCTCGAGGGCGTGGCCTGGCCCGACCACCCGGTGAAGGTGGTGGCGGGCCGCAAGGTCCGCCCCTACGAGACGACGTCCGGCGCCTGCCGGGTGCTCCGCGGTTCCGCTTTCATCGTCGTGGATCGCACCGCCCTGGAACTGCGGCCCAAGCGCATGCCCCAGCAGCCCCTGGCCGTCCACAAGCTGCTCGTCACCTTCGGCGGCAGCGACGGCCCCAACCTCGCCCAGCGCGCCTTCGACCTGCTGGCCCGCCTCGTCGCCGAGGACCGCTGGCGGGGCGCCTGCACCCTGCTCGCGCCCAACGGCATCCAGGGCGAACCCTTCCCCGGCTGCACGGTGGCCCGGAGCCTCCCGAACCTCACCCGCCGCCTCCCGGACTTCGACGCGCTCTGGTGCGCCGCGGGCATCACCCTGGCGGAGGCCCTCTGCCTGGGCGTGCCGGCTGCGGTATGGGGCCAGAACGAGCGGCAGCACGCCATCCTCGCGGACCTGGCCCTGGCCAACGGCTGCTTCGACCTGGGGGTGGGGACCGAGGCC
The DNA here is from genome assembly GCA_021778785.1 of Acidobacteriota bacterium. Taxonomy (GTDB): domain Bacteria; phylum Acidobacteriota; class Holophagae; order Holophagales; family Holophagaceae; genus Geothrix. The sequence continues at coordinate 6,563 of JAJYBX010000070.1, read as the reverse complement.
GCCCCCGCAGCCACGGCCGAGGCCCTCAGCGGCTGGCTGGGCCCCGAGGGCCAGGACAGCCGCCAGGAGCAGGTCCGGGACGGCATGGCCCTCGTGGACGGGCTCGGCGCCTCGCGCGTGGCCCAGGAACTGTGGAAGCTGGCGCAGGGCTGACCCGGGTCCGGAAATCCGTCCTTGACCCCCCGGAACGCCAGCGATAAGCTTTTCCTTCTGCGGACTCGCCGCCCTGCGCGTGGTGTCCCCGCGGCCCGATCAAGATTCCGGAGCAGGCCATGAGCACTTACTTCCCGAAAGCCAACGATCTGAAGCGCCAGTGGTTCCTGGTGGACGCCAGCGGCATCCCCGTGGGCCGCCTGAGCAGCGCCGTCGCCGAGGTCCTGTCCGGGAAGAACAAGCCCACCTGGACCCCCTTCCTCGACACCGGCGACCACGTCATCGTCATCAACGCCTCCAAGGCGCTCCTGACCGGGAAGAAGGGCGTGCAGAAGATGTACCGCCGCACCACCACCCAGCCCGGCTCCATGGTCGAGACCCGCGCCGAAGTGATGCAGGCCACCTACCCCGAGCGGATCATCGAGAGCGCCGTCAAGGGCATGCTGCCCAAGGGCCCCCTTGGCCGCGCGATGTACCGCAAGCTGAAGGTCTACGCGGGCTCCGACCACGAGCACAGCGCCCAGCAGCCCCAGATCCTGACCATCCAGAAGTAGAGCAGAGGTTTCCATGGCCATGACCCAGAACTACGGAACCGGTCGCCGCAAGAGCGCTGCCGCCCGCGCCTTCCTGCGTCCCGGCAGCGGCAAGATCACCGTCAACGGCCGCACGCTGGAGAGCTACTTCCCCAACGCCGTGCTCCGCATGATGGTGCACCAGCCCCTGGTCCTGGCCGACCTCGACGGCAAGTTCGACATGATCATCACCGTGACCGGCGGCGGCCCCGCCGGCCAGGCCTCGGCCATCCGCATGGGCATCTCCCGCGCCCTGCTGGGCTACAACGAGCAGCTCAAGTCCCTCCTGCGCGGCGCCGGCCTCCTGACCCGCGACCCCCGCATGAAGGAGCGCAAGAAGCCCGGCCAGAAGGCCGCGCGGCGCCGGTTCCAGTTCAGCAAGCGCTAGTCCGTTTCCCGGAAGGGGGATCCTCGGGTCCCCCTTCTGCTTTTCACCGGTCCGCTTCCGCGGACGATTCGGGCGAGGGGGATCCCCCACGCCTTCCATCCCACCCGCGGCGCCCTTCACCCGCACGCGCCGCATGACCAGGGAGGCCAGCATGGCTGCCATCCAGATGAAGGAACTCCTCGAGGCCGGCGCCCACTTCGGGCACCAGACCAAGCGCTGGAACCCCAAGATGAAGAAGTACATCTTCGGGGCGCGCAACAGCATCTACATCATCGACCTGCAGAAGACCCTGCGCCTCTGGAACCAGGCCGCGAACTTCCTGACGAAGTCCGCCAGCGAGGGGAAGAACTTCCTCTTCGTCGCCACCAAGCCCCAGGCCCAGGACCTCATCGCCGAGCAGGCGGCCCGCTGCGGCGCCTTCTACGTGAACAACCGCTGGCTGGGCGGCATGCTCACCAACTTCACCACCATCAAGAAGAGCCTCGAGAAGTTCCGGGACATCGAGGCCACCCTGGCCGATCCCGCCCGCACCGCCATGCTCTCCAAGAAGGAACTGCTCACCCTCAACCGCACGCGGCTGAAGCTCGAGGCCTCCTTCCACGGCATCCGCGACATGCGCGCCCTGCCTGATGTCATCTTCGTCATCGATCCGCACCGCGAGGACATCGCCGTGACCGAGGCCAAGAAGCTCGGCATCAAGGTCGTGGGCATCGTGGACACCAACTGCGATCCCGACATGGTGGACTACGTCATCCCCGCCAACGACGACGCCATCCGCTCCATCCTGCTCTTCTCCGAGCGCGTGGCCGACTCCATCCTCGAGGGCCGCCAGTCCTTCCGCGACAAGGGCGACAGCGACGAGATGAAGAAGATGATGGCCGAAAAAATGGAAGCCGAGGGCTAGTCGCAAGACGCCCTGGAACGCCGCCCCATCCCTTTCAGCCATCGGCGGCCCAGCTGCTGATGGCTGTTTTTCTGAAGACCCCGACCGCACCAGGAGAGATCACATGGCATTCACCGCCCAGGACGTGAAGGCACTGCGCGAGAAGACCGGCCTCGGCATGATGGACTGCAAGAAGGCCCTCGAGGAGAACGCCGGCGACATGGAGCAGGCCGTCGAGTGGCTGCGCAAGAAGGGCCTGGCGGCCTCCGCCAAGAAGGCCGACCGCATCGCCGCCGAAGGCATCGTCGAGGCCTACATCCACCCCGGCGGCCGCGTGGGCGTGCTGGTCGAGGTGAATTCCGAGACGGACTTCGTGGCCCGCAACGAGGCCTTCCAGCGCATGGTCCGCGAGATCGCCATGCACATCGCCGCCGCGGACCCGGCCCCCCGCTTCGTCACCAAGGACGAGGTCACGCAGGACTTCCTCGAGACCGAGAAGCGCATCGCCACCGAGCAGGCCCTGGCCACCGGCAAGCCCCAGAACATCGTCGAGCGCATCGTCGAGGGCAAGATGAACAGCATCTTCAAGGAGGTCTGCCTCCTGGAACAGCCCTTCATCATGAACCCCGATCTCACCGTGCAGCAGTACCTCAGCCAGAAGACGGCCGAGATCGGCGAGAAGCTGAGCATCCGCCGCTTCGTGAAGTACGTCATGGGCGAGGGCCTCGAGAAGCGCAGCGAGAATTTCGCCGCTGAAGTGGCCGCCGCCAAGTAGGATCCTTTTCCTGCTACAAAAGGGGCGGCCGTTCCGGCCGCCCCTTTTGTAGGTAGTCCCCTATCCACGAATCCGGCCTGGAGCCCCCATGAAATTCAGCCGCATCCTCCTGAAGCTCTCCGGCGAGGCCCTGATGGGCGAGCAGAAGTACGGCATCGATCCCGCCGTGGTCTCGATGATCGCCGATCAGGTGAAGGAGATCCGCGCCCTGGGCGTGGAGGTGGGTCTCGTCATCGGCGGCGGCAACATCTTCCGCGGCGTGGCCGGCGCCACCAAGGGCATGGACCGCACCACGGCCGATCACATGGGCATGCTGGCCACCATGATCAACGCCCTGGCCCTCCAGGACGCGCTGGAGCACAAGGGCGTCCACACCCGCACCCTGTCGGGCCTGGAGATGCCCAAGGTGGCCGAGAGCTACATCCGGCGGCGCGCCACGCGCCACCTGGAGAAGGGCCGGGTGGTCATCTTCGGCGCCGGGACCGGCAACCCCTACTTCAGCACGGACACCGCCGCCGCCCTCCGGGCCAACGAGATCAACGCGGAAGTGGTGATGAAGGCGACCAACGTGGATGGCGTCTACACCGCCGATCCCAAGAAGGATCCCTCCGCCACCCGCTTCGACCGCATCGCCTTCCAGGAGGTCCTGGAGAAGGGCCTCAAGGTCATGGATGCCTCGGCCATCGCCCTCTGCATGGAGAACCGGCTGCCCATCCTGGTCTTCGACATGAACAAGCCCGGCAACCTGGTCGCGGCGGTGAAGGGTGAGGCGGTCGGGACCCTGGTGTCCTGAGCCTTCACCCCAGCGCCTTCCTCACCTTGTCGAGCAGCTCCCGGGCATTGAAGGGCTTGCGGAGGAAGGGGAGCTTCGTGGATCCGGGATCGCCCCGCTCTCCGTAGCCGCTCCACAGGATCGCGGGGACCTCGGCGCGCAGGGACCACATCTCGCGCAGGGCCTCCTCCCCGCCCATCCGCGGCATGGTGAGGTCCAGCAGGACGAGCCGCAGGGCGTCCCGGTGCTCCCGGAAGGCGTCCAGCCCCGCGAGCCCATCCCCGGCCTGCAGGACGGTGAAGCCGACCCCCTCCAGCGTGTGCTGGACGAAGTCCCGGATGCCCTCCTCGTCGTCCACCACGAGCACCAGGCCCTCTCCACGCCAGGGCGACCCCTCCGGCGCGGCGGGGGCCGGTTCGGTCGCCTCCGACAGGCCCTCCCGGACGGGGAAGTAGACGCGGAAGGTGGTGCCCTCGCCGGGGGCGCTGCGGACACGGACGGCCCCGCCGTGCCCGCGCACGATGCCCTGCATGGCCGCCAGCCCGAGGCCCCGTCCCGTGAACTTGGTGGTGAAGAAGGGATCGAAGATCCGCTCCAGGGTGCCGGGATCCATGCCTGACCCCGTGTCCGACACCTCCACGTACACGAAGCGCCCGGGTTTCAGGGTCTCCGCAGCCTGAAGGGCCTCGGCCGCGCGGTGATCAAGGGCCTCTTCGCCGGAGCGCAGCATGATGGTGCCGGGGGTCTCGCCGATGGCCTCCGCCGCGTTCGTCACGAGGTTCATGACCACCTGCTGCATCTGGGCCGTATCAGCCTCGATGGCCGGAAGCTCGGGCGCCAGCTCGAAGCGCAGGTCCACGGCCTTGGGGATGGAGACGGCCAGCAGCTGGGCGATCTCCTGCACCACCTGGTTGAGGCTCGTGATCTGGACGTGGATCCTGCCGCGGCCGGCGTAGGCGAGCATCTGCCGCACGAGGTCCGAAGCCCGGCGGCAGGTCTCCTCGATGTTCCGCAGGCAGGTCGCGGCCGTGCCCGGATCCTCCCGGAACTCCCGCAGGATGCCCGCATTCCCCTGGATGACCGTCAGCAGGTTGTTGAAGTCATGGGCCACGCCGCCCGCGAGCAGGCCCAGGCTCTCGAGCTTCTGGGCCTCCAGCAGCTTCCGTTCCATGCCGACCCGGGCTTCGGTGGCCTCCACACGGTCCGTCACGTCGAAGGCCGTGCCCAGGCCCAGGGGGCGGTCACCCACCTGGACCGTGCCGGCGGTGAAGTCGATCCAGCGCGTGGCCCCGTCCTTCGTCAGGAGGCGGAACTCGTAGCGGGATGGGATCGGCTCCCCCCGGAGCCGCGCGGCGGCGCGGCCCCGGATCCAGTCCCGATCGAGGGGATGGACCAGCTTGGAGAGGGGCTGCCCGACGATCTCCTCCAGCGGATAGCCCGCCATCCGCGCCCCGGTGGCGTTCATATACTCGATGACATCCGAGAAGGTGAAGATCGCGCAGGAGGCGGTGTCGGCCAGGGACCGGAAGCGCGACTCGCTCTCCTGCAGCCGGTGGGCCAGGGCCAGGGAGCGGCGCCTGGACCGCGAAAGCAGCAGGGTCACCACGAAGGCGAGAAGGCTGGCCGCCGCCCCGCCGAGGGCCATCAGGCGGGGTCGGTCCACGCGGGAGGCCTTCGACTCCGGCAGGAAGCCCGCCACCAGTTCCCAGTGCCGCCCCCCCTGCTTCAGCGGGATGCGCCGCGCCCCGGGACGCCGCGCCATGGGCAGGCCACCCTGGGCCACGCAGAGGTCCCGGTCGTAGAGGAGCGTCTCCCGACCGCATTCCGGATCCGCGTAGATCTCCACGTCCAGGCCCGCGATGGGGCTGGCCCCGAACAGGGGACGGAACATCTGCGAGGTCTCCGCCACGCAGACCACGGCGCCCTGGAAGGTGGCCCGACGGGCGGCGGCGTCATCCGGGGCCGAGAAGTCCCGGAACACGGGCAGCACGAGGGCGATGACGGAGGCACCCTCGTCGAAGCCCTGGAGGCGGCCCGACACGGCCAGCTCCCCGCGGTCCCGGGCGCGGTCCACGGCCGCCCGGAACTCCGGGTCCGCCATCAAGCGGCCGCCACCGGGCCCCAGATTCCGCGCGGCCGCCTCCGGCTCCAGCAGGGGCGTGGATCCCCGGGTGCCCTCGAGACAGGCCCGGGGGCAGTAGCCCATCAATCGCGTGGCGGGGGAGTAGCGGCCCAGGTCCAGGCTGGCCACGAAGGCCCGCCAGTCCTCCGCCGCCAGCCGCGGACGGCCACTGGCGAGCCCCTGGGCCCCCCGCAGCAGCCGCGCCTGCTCCTCCACGGCATGCTCCACGCCCTCCCGCGTCTGGGCCAGGGCCCCCTCCAGCCGGGCCCCCTGGTAGCTGGCCTCCTGCTGGGAGATCGTCGACCAGGCCCAGGCCGTGGCCGCCAGGCTCACCCCCAGCACCAGCCAGGGCACCGCCGCGCCCACGGCGCGGCTCAGCGGGGCTCTGCGCCGCGGGGCGGGCGATCCTGGACCGGGGAACATGGGCCCCAGGGTAACCGCAGGGGTGAAATGCCGTCACACTGGGAGCGGAAGCCTCACCCCATGGACGCCCTCCGCCGCCTGCCCGACGCCACCGTCCTCACCGATCCCGAGGCCCTGGAGCCCTTCCGCCACGATGAATCCCACGTCGTGGGCTGCGCGCCGCTGGCCGTGGTCCGGCCCCGGGGCCCCGCAGCCCTGCGGGAGCTGGTGCGCCTCGCGAAGGCCGAAGGCTTCGGTCTGGTGCCCCGCGGCGCCGGCACCGGCAAGGCCGGCGGCTGCGTGCCCACGGCGCGCACGGTAGTGGTGGACCTCGCCTCCTGGCCCGGAGGCATCCAGGTCTCGCCCCAGGACCTGAGCCTCACGGCCCCCGCCAGCGCCCTCCTGCGGGACGTGAAGGCCACGGCCGCCGGGTCCGGCTTCTTCTATCCCCCGGATCCGAACTCCTGGGAGAGCTGCGCCCTGGGCGGCACCCTGG
>JAJYBX010000069.1 GCA_021778785.1 Acidobacteriota bacterium | reverse complement strand
CAGGCGCCGGCGCTCCTGCTCGGCCTGCTCCTGCTCGGAGATGTCCTGGACGGTGCCGACCGACCGGAGGGGCCTTCCGCTGGCATCGAAGTGGGTCTCGCACCGCTCATGCACGTGCTTGACGCGACCATCCGGCAGCAGGAGCCGGTGGACGATGTCGTAGGGCCGCCGGTCCTCCAGGGAGGCCTGGTAGGCCTGGTCCACCCGCTCCCGGTCCTCGGGATGGATGGCCTCCAGGAAGGCCTCGTAGGAGGCGCCGAAGGCCGCCGGATCCAGTTCGAAGATGCGGTAGATCTCCTCCGACCAGGTGAGGGTGTTCTGCGTCAGGTTCAGGTCCCAGTTCCCCAGGTGGGCGATGCGCTGGGCGTCCGCCAGGCTGGCCTGGCTGGCACGGAGGGCCCGCTCCGCCTTCAGGCGCTGGGTGACATCAGTGACGGTGGACCGGCTGTAGAGGTAGGCGCCATCCGGGCCCTTGATGGCCGTGGCGTTGAGCAGTACCGAGAGAAGGGTGCCGTCCTTGCGGACCAGATCGAATTCCAGATCCTGGACCCACCCCTGGCGCCTGAACTCGGGGAACTGCTCCAGGAACAGGTGGCGGCTCGTGGGTGCCATCAGATCGGCAAAGGATTTCTTCCCGACGAGCTCCTCGCGCGAGTATCCGAGCCAGCGGAGCTCGGTGTCGTTGATCCGGAGGATGGTGCCGTCCGGACCCAGGGAGTGGTAGCCGCAGGGCGCGTTCTGGTAGAGGTCCTCCAGTTCGGCCAGGGTCTGCCTGAGCCGGTTCTTCGCCTCCTGGCGCTCGGTGATATCGAACATGGCCACGAGGATCCGGCTGACGCCGCCATCCACGGAGGGTTCCGGGAAGACATCCATGAGGGTCCACCGGGGCGGGGTGCCGGCCTCCTTCCGGAAGCCGATCACGCGGCCGCGGATGGGCTGTCGGTCGCCCATGACCTGGGCCACCGGGAACTCAGCTGCCGTGAGGGGCTGCCCATCCTCCTGGAAGAGGCTAGAGACCAGGTCCGGCAGGGTCCTCCCCTGGATCTGCTCCAGGGACAGGCCGAGGAGGGCGAGGGCGGCGGGATTCCCGTACTCGAGGGTCCCCTCCGGCCGGTGGGCCAGCACGGCCACGGTGAGGTGCTCCATCAGGTCGTGGAGGAACCGTTCCCGGCTCTGGAGGTCGCGGACCCGGTATTCCAGTTCGCGGGTGAGCCGGTCGAAGGCCCGGCCGAGCTCGCTGAGTTCGTCCCGGCGCGAGGGGATGGAGCGGCGGTTGGGATCCGTCTCCCGGGCCAGGGCCACCAGCCGGTCGAGTCCGCCCGAGAGGCCCCGGGAGACGAGGAGGGAGGCCAGGGCCCCAAGCACGAGGGCCAAGGCCGTGAAGATGGCCCCATCCCGCACGATGCCCCGGAGACTCGCGGCCATGGCCTCCTGGCCGAGCCCGACACGCACCCATCCCACCACCTTCCCCTGGGCCAGGACGGGGGTGCCCACGTCGATGAGCCGGTCCGTGCGGAGGAGGGTGATCGGCCGGGCTGGACCCGTCAGGAAGGCGCGGCTGGCCCCGTCCGCCAGGTATTGGCCGACGAGGGCGGGATCCGTGTGCGCGAGCACCCGGCCATCCGGCGTCAGGATCATGGCGTAGCGGAGATCGGGGTAGGCCGCCAGCGGCTGGAGCAGATCCTGCATTCCCTGGATGTCCGATTCCAGGAGTTCGGAAAGGTTGCTGGCCGCCAGGGCCCGGGTGAGGACCCTGGCCCGGTCCTCGCTCTGCCGGAGCAGGTCGGTCCGCTGCCGCAGGGTGACATGGGTGACGAACAGCACCATGGCAAGGGCGAGGGACAGGACCATGCCGGCGAGGAGCCGGTGCCGGAAGGCGCGGGGCCAGATCCATCGCAGCCACGGGGGGAGGGGGCCGGTGCGTGTCACCTGGGCTCCCAGCCGTCCAGGGGGTGGACCTGCGCGGTGAAGCGCTTCATGAAGGCCTGGACCGGCGCGTAGGTGTCCGCGGTGGCCGGCTCGAACCGGGACAGGGGGATCCGCGCCAGCAGGCGCCGCCCCTCGGGGTCCCGGTGAAGGGAGAAGAGGGCCCGTTCGACGCGGCGCGCCACGTCCTCCGGGATATCGTCCCGCACGACCAGGCCGTTGTTGGGAAGGGTCCCCGTCCGCCACTTGACGGTGAGCATGGCCGCCTCCCGGGGATGCTCCTGGACGAACCTGAGCCAGGGCACGGGCCAGGTCGCGCCCGCGTCCGTGAGCTTCAGGTAGACGTTCATGATCACGGATTCCTGGGTCCCCACATAGACGCTCCGGGTGTCCCGGACGACCTCCAGGCCGTGGGTCTGGAGGTAGTACTGGGGCATCAGGGTGGCCGCGAGGGCCGTCGGGGCCGGATAGCTGATGGCCTTGCCCTTCAGGTCCCGGATCGATTCGATGCCGCTGTCGCGCCGCACCAGGATGATCCCCCGGAAGTGCTGATCGTCGCCCATCTTGCCGAAGATGCGGTACCCGGAGGCTTGGCTCAGGAGCGTCTGGTAGGGGTTGGGCAGGGCGAAGTGGACCTTGCGGGCGGCCAGCTTCCCCTCGAAGGCGTGGTAGTCCTTCGAGGCCTCGAGCCGGATCCGGAGGTCCGGACATTCGGCGCGGATCCGGTCGATGATCGGACCGTAGACATCGAACAGGCGCACCGGGTTGTGGAGCGGATGCACCGCGAACACATATTCCGTCCGCGGATCCACGGGATCCCGGGTGTACCGGGGCCCGCCCTCCCCCTGCCCAGTCCAGGAACAGGCCACCGCCAGGCCGGCCAGCAGGCCGGTGATCAGGTGGAGCAGGGGTTTCGGGTGACCCATGCCAGGCGCCTTCGGAGGGGAACCCGCCCATGATAGGGCCCGGAATCCTTCTGGACCATGCGTCCCGGTCCGGGATGGCCCCTCCCTCCGGGTTGCTGCTAGCGTCTCCCCATGGTGAATCCATTGGATTGGGACCTCGGCAACGTGCCGCCGGGCATTGCGTGGGGTGGCGTGGACGAGGCCGGACGGGGGGCCTGGGCGGGACCCGTGGTGGCGGCCTGCGCGGTGCTGGACGGGGATGCGGTCCACAAGTGGGGCCACGTACTCCGCTCGGTCCGGGACAGCAAGCAGCTTCCGCCGGACCGCCGCGAGATCCTGGCCCGGGAGCTGAAATCGGTGCTGGTGGCCTGGGCCGTGGCCGAGATGGACGCCCTGGCCATCGACCGGGAGAACATCCTGGAGGCCACCCTGATGGCCATGCGCCAGGCGGTGTCCGGTCTGCCGATCCGCCCCCGCCTCCTCCTGGTGGATGGGAACCGGGCCCCCCGCACGGGCCTTCCCGAGCGCCTGGTGGTGGATGGCGATGCGGTGAGCTGTGCCATCGGCGCGGCCAGCATCCTGGCCAAGGCCCATCGGGACGCGCTGATGGTGGGCCTGGAGGAGCAGCATCCCGGCTACGGCTTCGCCCAGCACAAGGGCTACGGCACCGCCCTCCACCGCGCCCGCATCCGGGAACTGGGCGTCTCGCCCATCCACCGCATCAGCTATGCGCCCGTGGCGGCGCTGCAAACCGTGGACGAGGATCTGCGGGACGCGCTGCGCCAAAGCCTGGAGGCCTGCCTCACCGTCGCGGACCTGCAAGGCTGGGTGGTCGCCGCCCTCCGACCGGCCTACGGCCACCTGAAACTGGTGTGGGTGGAGACCCTCCGCCGCCGGTACGCCGAGCGCCTGGCCCAGCTGGCGGCGTCCGAGGGGCTGGAATGAAGGATGTGGAAGCGGCCCTCGCGATCATCTGGCGGGGGGGGCGCCTGTTCCTGCAGCGGCGGGATCCGGCCGGGCCGGTGCTGCCCGGCCGCTGGGAGTTCCCCGGCGGGAAGGTGGAGGCCGGCGAGACGCCCGCGGAGGCCCTGCGGCGCGAGCTCCGGGAGGAGGTGGCCCTGGAGGCCGGGGCACTCCAGGTCCTGCCCATGATCGAGCACGCCTATCCGGATCACCGGGTCCGCCTGCATCCCTTCCGGGTGCGGGCCGCGGGCGGGCTCCACGCGGCCCTGGCCTGGGGCTGGTTCACGCCGGAGGAGGCCCTGCGGCTGCCGGTGCCCGATGCGAATCATGCGCTGATTCGCGGCTTGCGGCCTCCCGCGGGGGACGACCCGGAATGATCTGATAGTCTGATCCGGCCCCAAGGCCCGGAGATGTCATGACGCGTGCCCTGTTTCGGACCCTCTTCTGCGCCCTCGCGGCCTTTGCCGGGCTGGGCCTTTCCGCCCAGCAGACAGAGGTGGTGCTGAGCGCCACCAGCGGATCGAAGCTGGTGCTGGCGGTGGCGCCGCCGAAGCTCACGGGCCTCGACGAGGCCACCGTCGCCAGGGATTTCACCGGCGTGCTCCAGCGCGACCTGGACGAGACCGGGGTGTTCGGACTGCTGACGGAGAAGCTGCCGGCGACTACGGATCCATCCAGCTACAAGGCCTGGAAGGAGGCCGGCGCCCAGTGGCTGCTGGCCACCCGGCTCACGAAATCCGCGAACGGCGAGATCCAGCTCGAGGCCAGTGCCATCGACACCAATGCCGAGAAGGCCGTGTTCACCAAGCCCTACAAGGCCGACCGGCTCGTGCCCCTGCGGCGGCTGGCCCACGCCCTGTCGGATGACCTCGTCTTCCAGCTCACGGGCGTGCGGGGCGTCGCCTCCAGCCGCATCGTCTTCGTCCGCCAGCTCTCCCCCGGCGTGAAGGAGATCTTCCAGGTGGACCGGGATGGGGCGAACCTCCTCCAGCTCACCCGGAACGGGAGCCTCTCCCTGTCCCCCAGCGTGGCCTCCGACGGCCGCCTGGCCTACGTGACCTACAAGGGCGGGGCCCCCGCGATCTGGGGCCAGCGCACGGTGGGCGGGGCCCAGGTGAAGCTCTACGAGGCGGCGGGCGGGGGGATGGTCTCGAGTCCCGCCTGGTCCCCCGATGGCAAGCGCCTGGCGTTCGTGCAGGGCGACCGCCGTGGCAACACGGACATCATGGTGCTGGACCTGGCCAGCGGCCACGTGCGGCGGCTGACGGACGGATCCGGCATCAATACCGAGCCCAGCTGGAATCCCGATGGCACCCAGATGGCTTTCACGTCGGACCGCGAGGGCGGCCCCCAGGTGTTCCTCATGCAGAGCGATGGGTCCAATCTCCGGCGCCTCACGAGCGAGGGAACTTACAACGCCAGTCCCGCATGGAGTCCCAATGGGGCGATGATCGCCTATGTCTCGCGTTTTGAGGGGAAGTTCGATCTTTTCATCTACAAATTGGGCGAAGGAAAGGCCTATCAGATCACCACCGGCGTAAACACTTCGGAATCCCCCGCTTGGTCGCCTGATGAACGCAGACTGGTGTTCACCAGCAACCGCTTCGGATCCATGCAGCTCTTCACCACCGACCTCTCGGGTCGGCAGGTGGTGCGGCTTTCGGATCTATCGAACTGCCAGAGCCCCGCGTGGACCCGGGCCCGCTGATAATTTTTTTCCAAAATTCTTTCTCTGCTATTTTTCAAGTTGCTACCCTCATACACCGGAGGAAACACCATGCGCCCTTCCCGTCTCATCCCGATCGCCACGCTGGCCCTGCTCATGGGCACGGTCGCCTGCCAGAAGCCGGCCCCCGCCCCCACGGGCCCGTCCCAGGCGGAGCTCGACGCGGCTAAGAAGGCTGCTGACGAGGAAGCCGCCCGCAAGGCCGCCGCCGAGGAGGCCGCCCGCAAGGCCGCCGCCGAGGCCGCCGCCAAGAAGGCCGCCGAGGAGGCTGCTGCCAAGAAGGCCGCCGAGGAGGCTGCTGCCGCCGCCTTCAAGGCCGCCGCGGACAAGGCCCTCGTGAACATCCACTTCGACTTCGACAAGTCCGACATCAAGGAAGGCGATCGCGCCCTCCTGCAGGGCGTCGCGGACTTCATGAAGGCCTATCCCCAGGCCAAGGTCGAGATCCAGGGCCACTGCGACGAGCGCGGCACCAACGAGTACAACCTCGCGCTCGGCAACCGCCGCGCCGCCGCCGCGCTGTCCTACCTGAAGACCCTGGGCGTGGACGAGGCCCGCTTCACCACCATCAGCTTCGGCAAGGAGAAGCCCCTCTGCACCGAGGCCAAGGAGGCCTGCTGGAGCCAGAACCGCCGCGACGAGTTCCACCTCAAGTAGCGCGCCTTCCATCCGGTCAAAGCGGGGACTTCGGTCCCCGCTTTTTCGTCTAGGATGGAACCACGATGATCCAGGAGCCGCTCATGCCGATCCTCCGCAGGCTGTCCCTTCCGGTCCTGGCCCTCGCGGCCGTCCTGTCCGTGGGTTGCAACTCCGAGGACCAGCTCCGCCGGGTGGAGCAGGAAGTGGGCGACCTGAAGCTGGAAGTCTTCAAATTGCGGCAGCAGGTGGAGGATGGCAACAAGCTGGCCGTCACCGAGCACAAGTCGGCCGAGGAGGCCCGGGACCAGGACCGCCGGTTCCAGGCCGACCTCCAGGAGAACCTGCGCCAGCTCAAGGACACCACCCGCGTGCTGAACAACCGCATGGGGGACATGCGCCGCTCCAGCGGGCGCCCCATCGTCATCGAGACCCCCGGCGAGTCGCCCGCCGCCGCCGTCCAGGCCGCCGAGGATGAGCGGGCCTTCAACGCCGCCGTGCTCGACTACAACCGGGGGAACTACTCCCTGGCCGCCGAGGGACTGAAGCTCTTCCTGAAGAATTATCCCCAGAGCGCCAAGCGGCCGGATGCCCTGTTCTTCCTGGGGCTCTGCTTCTACAACCAGAAGATGTTCGACCAGGCCCAGACCTCCTTTGAGCGCATCATCAAGGACCACGCCGCCTCCCCGCAGTTCCTCCCCGCCAAGCTCAAGCGCGGCCAATGCCTGCTGAAGCAGGGCCTCAAGCCCGCGGCGGCGAAGGCCTTCAAGGAACTGGTGGATGGATTCCCGGATACACCGGAGGCCCGCACCGCCCAGCAGGAGCTGAGCGACCTTGGCCTCTGAACCCGAACGCTGGCGGGTTCCCGTCCGCGTGGATTTCGCGGGGGGGACCCTCGACCTCTGGCCCATCTACGCCCTGCTCGACGGCTGCATCACCGTCAACGCCGCCGTGGACCTCTGGATCGGGATCGATGTCCGACGCGTCGGGAACGGACACCGGCTGGCCAGCCGGGACCTGGACCTGGATCTGCGCTTCGGCCGTTGGCCGTCCAGTCCACCGGAGGGCCTGGGCTGGGTCTGGCGGGTGCTTGACGCGGCGCAGCCGCCTCCGGCCGAGGTCGTGATCCACAGCCCCGTGCCGAAGGGGTCGGGCCTGGGCGTCTCCTCCTGCCTGGGCGTCGGCCTGCTGGGCAGCGCGCTCGACCTGGCGGCCGGGGAGGAGCTGGCCGCCCGCGTGCCGCTGCTCCGCCACCTCGAATCGGGGGAACTGCAGACGCCCGCGGGCTGGCAGGACTACTACCCCGCCGCCCTGGGCGGAGCCCTGGCCCTGCACTGGGACGGCCCGGATCCGCGCTGGGAGCGCCTGGAACCCCATCCGGACCTGATGGCCCGGCTGGTGGTCTTCTACACGGGCCAACCCCACCATTCGGGTCTCACCAACTGGGAGGCCTACAAGCGGTTCATCGAACGGGACGGGCAGACCCGACAGGCGCTGTCCGACATCCGGGACATCGCCCGGGAGATGGCCGTGGCCCTTTCCACGGACCCCTCCGCCGTGGCCGAATTGCTGGAGCGGGAGGGCCGGGCCCGCACGCGGATGTCCCCGGCCGTGGAGACGGACGCCATGCGGGCCGTGCGGGATCGCGGGCACCGCGAGGGCTGGTACGCGGGGATGAAACCCTGCGGGGCAGGCGGCGGCGGCTGCTGTCTCCTGGTCGTGAAGGAAGGACGCCGCGAGGAGGCCGAGGCCGCCCTGCGGGCCATGGACCTGCCGCCCCTGGATCTGCAGATCACGCCGAAGGGGCTCCACCGGCTCTGAACGGGGCCAGCAGCACCTGCGGATCGGGCGCCTCCAGGGGGATCTCTCCGGGGGTCTGGAGCAGGTCCCGCAGGCGCTGGTCCCGTTTCCCCATGGGGAGGGCGGCCAGCCCGGTCCTCGGCATCCAGCGCAGCCCGGAGGCCTCCTGGAAGCCTCCCGCCAGCTGGAGGTGCAGGGGATTCACCCCTTCCCGCCGGTGGGTGTAGATCTGGGTCCAGCCCGGCCAGGCCCGCAGGCCCGGCGCCGGCCGGCCAGCCGTGGCCCCTGCGGCGACCTCCAGGCTGGGCCAGCGCCAGAGGCCCG
>JAJYBX010000068.1 GCA_021778785.1 Acidobacteriota bacterium | reverse complement strand
CTGGGTCTGCTCCTGGCCCTCCTGCCCCCGGCGCTCCGGGCCCAGGCCCCGCCACCCCAGGGCGGGGACGGGTCCATGCCGGAGGGCATCCAGGTGCCCAAGCCGCCCTTCAGCGAGGGGATCTTCCCCTGCACCTCCTGCCACGACGGCAAGAGCCTGAAGGTGAATCCGACGCCCCGCCCGCTCACGGCCATGCACGACGACATCGTGCTGAAGCACGGGCCCGCGAGCCGCTGGTGCCTGGACTGCCACGACGCCCAGGACCGCGACAAGCTCCACCTGGTCAGCGGGGAGAAGATCGATTTCACCGTGTCCTACCGGCTGTGCGGCCAGTGCCACGGCGACAAGTACCGCGACTGGCGGGTGGGCGTCCATGGCAAGCGGACGGGGTCCTGGAACGGGCAGAAGCAGTACCTGCTCTGCGTGAACTGCCACAACCCCCACTCCCCCCACTTCAAGCCCCTGAAGCCGATGCCGCCGCCGGTGAAGCCGGACCGGATCCAGGCCTGGAAGGGAGGTGCGCGATGACCGAGACCCGAGACCCCAGATCCACCGGATCCACGGCCGGCTGCGAAGGCTGTGGCGCCGACGGGAGCGGCACCAGCCGCCGGGCCTTCCTCGGCACCGCCGTGGCCGCCGTGGCCGGCGCCCTCGTCGGCTGCGGAAACGATCATGTGGAGGACTTCCTCCAGCACAACTTCCGCGAGCTGTCGAAGGCCGAGGTGGAGGAGATGATCGCCCGCCTGGAGCGGGAGTACAAGGCGCAGTTCGGGCGCGAGGTGCATGTCGGCCATGAGCCGCCCCTCCCCGGCGTGATCTTCGGCTATGCCCTGGACCTGAGCCGGTGCATCGGCTGCCGCCGGTGCGTCCATGCCTGCGTGCAGGAGAACAACCAGTCCCGGGATCCCCAGATCCAGTGGATCCGGGTGCTCCAGCTGGACAAGGAGGAGGGCGTGGACCTGCGCCACGCCGACCAGTACTACGATCCGCCGGAGGTTCCCGAGGAGGGCCACTTCTACATGCCCGTCCAGTGCCAGCAGTGCAAGAAGCCCCCCTGCGTGAAGGCCTGCCCCGTGGGCGCCACCTGGCGGGAGAAGGACGGCATCGTGGTGGTGGACTACAACTGGTGCATCGGCTGCCGCTACTGCATGGCCGCCTGCCCCTACGGGGCGCGGCACTTCAACTGGGGCGAGCCCCACCTGCCCGTGGAAGACCTGAATCCCGACACCCACCTGCTGGGGAACCGGCCCCGGCCCAAGGGCGTGGTGGAGAAGTGCACCTTCTGCATCCAGCGCACCCGCAAGGGGCGCTACCCGGCCTGTGTGGAGATCTGTCCCACCGGGTCGCGCAAGTTCGGGAACCTCCTCGATCCCAAGAGCGAGATCCGCTACGTGCTGGAGAACAAGCGCGTGTTCAAGTTCAAGGAGGACCTGAACACCCAGCCCAACTTCTTCTACTTCTACGGGGTCTAGGGCCATGGACATCCTGCGCAACCTCGCAAGCTTCCTGGCGGATTCCGTCCGGCTCGTCCTCCGCGGCAACCGGGCCTACCGGATCTGGGTCGCCTTCCTGCTGATCCTCATGGCCGCCGGGGGCCTGGCCTACGCCAACCAGCTCCGCCACGGCCTCATCGCCACCCACATGCGCGACCAGGTCTCCTGGGGCTTCTACATCGGCAACTTCACCTTCCTGGTGGGCGTGGCCGCCGCCGCCATCATGCTGGTCATCCCCGCCTACGTGTACGACTGGGAACCGATCAAGGAGATCACCATCCTGGGCGAGATGCTGGCCATCGCCGCCCTGGTCATGTGCCTCGGCTTCGTGATGGTGGACATCGGCCGGCCCGACCGCTTCTGGCACATCATGCCCCTGGTGGGCCGCCTCAACTGGCCCCAGTCCATGCTGGCCTGGGACGTCCTGGTGCTGAACGCCTACCTGCTCCTGAACTGGTTCGTGGTCACCTACCTGCTCTACTGCGCCTACACGGGAAAGCACTACATCAAGAAGCTGGTCCTGCCCCTCGTGCTGCTCTCCATCCCCATGGCCGTGAGCATCCACACCGTGACGGCGTACCTCTACAACGGCCTGGCCGCCCGGCCCTTCTGGAACAGCGCCATCCTGGCGCCCAAGTTCCTCGCCTCGGCCTTCTGCTCAGGTCCGGCCATCCTGCTCATCCTCCTGCAGATCCTCCGGAAGACCACGCCCCTGCGCATCAAGGACGAAGCCATCTTCAAGGTGGCCGAGCTGATGGCCTACACCATGGGCTTCAACCTCTTCCTCACCGCGGCGGAGGCCTTCAAGGAGTTCTACTCCAACACCGAGCACGTGGTGTTCAGCCAGTACCTCTACTTCGGGCTGAAGGGCCACACGACCCTCGTCCCCTACGCCTGGGCCTCGGTGGCCTGCGGCCTCGCGGCCTTCCTGCTCTTCCTCATCCCGAAGACCCGGACGAACTGGGTGACCCTGAATCTCGGCTGCCTGCTGATCTACAGCAGCGTGTACATCGAGAAGGGCATGGGCCTCATCATCCCCGGCCTCACCCCGGACGCCCTGGGCGAGATCTACGAGTACCGCCCCTCCACCACGGAGATCTTCGTGGCGGCCGGGATCTTCGCCACGGGCTTCCTGGTGTTCACCCTCATGCTCAAGGCCGCGGTCCCCATCATGCTGGGGCAGCACACCATGAGCAGGGGCTCGCTCCCCAGCGGAGAAGCCGGCGATCCCATCCCTTGAGGGGGTCATTCCAGGGGGATTCCCGGCACTGGCACCTGGCTCCCGCAGTGACTGCAGCGGACAGCCTCGGGGTGGATGGCCTCCCGGCAGAACGGGCAAGTGCGGACGTTGTCCCCACCCCCCTGGCGGCGGCGCAGGGCCCCCACGCCCTTGGTGATGAAGAGGTACATCACCAGGGCCTTCGCAAGGAAATCGAACACCGCGGAGAGCACGGGGCCGATCCGCCACTGCCAGAGGGTCCACCGCTCCCACTGGGTCTCTTTAAGCCAGAAGGCGAAGGTGGGCATGACGATGCCATCCACGCAGGCGGTCACGATCCGCCCGATGGCCCCCCCGATCACCACGGCCATGACGAAATCCAGGACATTCCCCCGCAGGGCGAACGCCTCGAATTCCCCGAGGATCCGCTGGGCCTTCATGCCGCGCCTCGCATCCGATGGCTCACAGGGCCTCCAACTGCCCCATGAAGGCCGTCCGCCACCAGGTCAAATCGCGGTTCCGGCTGACCCGCCGCATGGCCCGGAATCGCCTCCGGCGCCCCCGGGCGGGAAGGGTCAGCGCCGTGTGGATGCCCTCGGCCACATGTTCCGGGGAGAAGGGATTCACGAGGACAGCCCCGGGAAGATCGAAGGCGGCACCCGCGAATTCCGACAGCACGACGGATCCGTCATCCCGGCACAGGACGTATTCCTTGGCCACGAGGTTCATGCCATCACGAAGGGGAGTCACCAGGCAGACATCGGCCGCCAGGTAGAGCCCCACAAGCTCCTGCAGGGGCAGGGTCTTACCCAGGTTGACGATGGGCTGCCAGGTGGGTGTGCCCAGGCGGCTGTTCAACTCCCCAACGGCCTGGTGAACCTGATCCTTGAGCCGCTCGAACTCGGGCACGCCCTCCCGGCTGGGCACGGCGACCTGGAGCAGGGACACGCGTCCGATCCATTCCGGATGGCGTTCGAAGAACACCTCCATGGATTTGACCCGCTCCACCGGGCCCTTCACGTAGTCGAGGCGCTCGGCGGAAAGAAGCAGGTGTTGAACCCCCATGCGGGCCTTCAGATCAGCGGCATAGGCCTGGGTGGCTGCATCCGATGCGAGGAGTTCGATGTCCTCCCGGCTGGCTCCGATACCCAGGGAAAGGAGGCGAACGGTCCGACCGCCGTGGACCAGGGAATCGCATACGAGGGTCGGGGACAAGGCATGGCTCTCAAGATTGCTCCGCTTCCAGTGTGGCTTCGCCCCCAGGAAGCGGCCGCAACTGCGGGCGAAATTGGTGGCATACAGCGGGATGTGGAACCCCACCAGGTCGCATCCCAGCACGCCTTCGAGCAGGGCCTCCCGCCAGGGGAGGATGCCGAACACATCCGGCGGCGGAAAGGCCGTGTGGAGGAAGAAACCCAGCTTAAGGTCAGGACGCAGCTTCCGCAGCAATCCGGGCAGCAGCATGAGGTGGAAGTCCTGGACCCAGACCGTGGCCCTCGGCGCCGCCTGGCGGGCGATGGCCTGCGCGAACCGCTCGTTCACGGCACGGTAGGTATCCCACAGCCCCGGTGTGAACTGGAGCCGGCTGGGGAAACAGAAGAGGATCGGCCAGAGGGATTCCGTGGTGAACCCCTCGTAGAATTCCTTCGCCTCGGTTTCCGTCAGCAGGACCTCATGCACCCGGAATTTCTCGTCGTCATCTACGATCACCGCCCGATGGCGCTCGGAATGAGGTTCCCCCTCCTCCCGGAGTCCCCAGCAGACCCAGGTGCCCCCGGTGACCCGCATGACGGGCTCCATGGCCCCGAACACGCCGTTCACCCGCCGGCGCCAGCCGCCTTCGGCATCTTCCACGAAGGGGCCGCGATGCGAGGCCACGATGAGATCGGCAGGTCCCTGTCCGGTGGGGATCAGTTCAATGGCCATGGCCATCCTCCTCCAGCAGCCCGAAGGCGATCAGGGCGCGGTGGATTCCCCCGGGACCCGGAACCTGCGTCCGGTGCGCCCGGCGCAGCAGCCACGGCGGTGCCTCGTGATCACCGAGCCCGTCCCGCATCAGAACTGGATGGTCGGAGACCTCGAAGAGGGTGAGGTCGTTGGCGGAATCGCCGCACCCGACGACAGGGCGAGGGAGTCCGAGCGAGGCCTGCAGGAAGGCCAGGGCCGACCCCTTGTGCACCCCCGGCGGCAGCACGTCGAGGTAGAGCCCGTGGGAGGGGAGGAGATCAGCGGCCAGACCATGGCTCCGGCAGGCGTCCCGCAGGGCCGCCTCGGCCTCCGCCAGGTCGCAGCCCGCCTGTACCTGCAAAGCCAGCCGACGGAGGGGCCGCACGCCCGGCTGGGCCTCGAGGCCAGGCGGCAGGCCGCGTGCCACCTGGCCCGCCGCCTCGGCGTCCCAGGCCCCGGCCACCCGGCCGGCCCAGGCGACGTCCTCCACCCAGTCGCCGGAAGGCAGGCGGTGGAAGAGGCCCGTCCCCACGTCGCAGATCAGGTGGTGTGGCGGACAGAGACCCCACCGATCCATGGCCTCCTGGGCCGAGGCGAAGGTCCGTCCGGTGGCGAAGGTCAGCACCGCGCCTGGGGCAGCCGCGACCGCAGCCTCCAGGCGCCGGAGGTGGGCCGCCTGCCCCGGAGCGGGCAGCCACGTCCCGTCGAGATCGGTCACCAGGTGGAATCCGGTCATCCTAGCCCTCCGCAAAGAAGAACCGGACATCCACGGAGTCGACCTCCATGTCGGCCGCCAGCTGCTTGAGGGTTTCGTTCAGGCCTTTCACCCGCTCCAGATCCATGGTGTGGAGGGCGTGGAGCAGCTGCCCCTGGGCCGGGTGGGGAGCCCCCTTCAGGAGCTGCGCGCCCTCCGCGGTCAGGGAGAGCACGACCCGGCGACGGTCCTCCGGATCGGTGGCCCGGACAAGGAGCCCCCGTTTCTGGAGTCGGTCCACCACCCCCGTGACGGTGCTGGGGTCCAGGTGCATCCGCGCTGACAGATCCTTCAACGACAAGGTGCCGGCCCGGCTGAGCTCCCACAGAGCCCAGAGTTGGGGCCCGGTCAGGCCGAATCGTTTCTCCACGGAGGTGGAGTACTCGTGCAGCGCCTTCACGATCCGCCGAAGGCTCTGCATGACCTCCTCCGCGTGCATGTGCTTGATCTGAGCCTCAGTATTATTAATTTGCATGCAAATAGTTTGCATCAAAATTTTGTTCGCGTCAAGGATTCCAGGCCGACACGCTGCCCCCAGGCCGGCCTCCTGCATCAGACCACTCGAGGAAATACCTAGGTATCTCCTTGCATCATGTGAGCTTGTGCTTCAGCTGGTTCAGTCCCACTCGCGGGCGACCAGGAAGGCCACGGTCGTGGCCACCAGCGCCGGCACCACCAGCGCAGCCTGGGCCGTGGTCTCCGCCAGGAAGACCACCGGGACCAGCATGGTCTCGTTGAAGGCCCCCGCGAAAGCCGTGGCCCCCAGCATGGTGAGCAGCCCCGGATAGGACGGCAGCAGCCAGGCGTCGAAGGCGGAGCCGAGACAGGCTCCCATGGCCACCGCCGGCAGCCAGGTACCGCCGATCCCCCCGCAGCCCAGGGTCAGGGCCGTGGCCAGAACCTTCACGCCCAGGAAGATGAGGGCGAGCCTGAGGCTGGGCGGCACCGTGAGCAGGTGGTTCACGAGCTCCACGCCCCCGCCTCGCACCACCGGCACATCCGGAAGCAGCAGGTGGCCGGGGAGCATGAGCAGGACCAGGCCCAGCCCGCCCGCGAACCCACGGAGGGGCAGCGGAATCCAGGCCAGCCGCCGGCGGAAGGTGGCCTGGGCCGCGCTGAAGAAGCTGGACCCCAGCCCGCAGGCCAGCCCCAGGGGCAGCGCCATCCAGATCTCGTGCCAGTTGAGCGTGTAGGGTCGCGTCAGCGCCAGCAGCGGGCTGTGGCCCACCATCGCGGCAAACACCAGGTACCCCGAGGCGGAAGCCACCAGCGTGGGCACGAGGTTGGGGGTCCTCACCGTCCCATCGTGTTCGGCGGCGAAGAGCGCCGCGCTCAGGGGGGCCCGGAACACCGAAGCCAGGGCGCCGGCCGCGCCGCAGGCCACCATGGTGTGGGCGTCGATGAGCAGCCGGCGGATGAACTTCACCCGGTGGGAGAGGTACCGCACGAGCCGGTGGCACTGGAGACCGACCGCGGCGCCGAACCACTTGCCGGGGCCTTCGAGGCCGGCGCTGCCGCCCAGGAAGATGGTGGCGAAGCAGGCGGCCACCTTGACGAGGGTCTTCCAGAAGGGGAAGGCCTTGTAGGGATCCTTGTGGGACAGCTCGATGTCCTCGCCCAGCGTGACCTCGCCGACGCCGCCCAGGGCCAGGATCGAGGTCGCCAGGGGAAGGCCGATCAGGGGCAGGAACAGGATCAGGTGGTTCGGCGTCAGGTCGCGCTGGATCCGGTCAGACAGGCCGATGTAGGCGGCGACGGCAAGCCCCATGATCCAGCCGGTGAAGGCCCCCAGGGGCAGCATCAGGAAGAGGATGCGGCGGCCGTGCGCCAGCATGCGCAAGTTGCGCCGCTTGGCCCGGGACTGGAGGAGGTGGCTGAGTTCCATGGATCCCATGATAAGGACTCCACGGCCACCCGCTGCCGGGAGTGGCCTTCAGATCCCCGGATCCTCGTCGTGGGGCTCGTCGGGATGGGCCCGGAGGATGGCCCGGAACCGATCCAGGTTCGCCAGGAACTGGTCCACAAGTTCCGGATCGAAATGGGTGCCGCGGTTCTTGCGGATGTGCTGGATCACCTGGTCCTCGGGCCAGGGATCCTTGTAATGGCGGCGGTTGCTGAGTGCATCGTAGACATCCACCAGGGTGGTGATGCGCGCCTCCATGGGGATCTGGTCGCCCACCAGCCCCTTCGGGTAGCCGGTCCCGTCCCACTTCTCGTGGTGTCCCACGGAGATCCGCGCGCCCATCTGGATGAAGGGCACGGTCGAGCCCTTGAGGATCGTGGCGCCCATGAGCGTGTGGCGCTTCATGACCACCCACTCCTCCTCCGTCAGGGAGGCGGGCTTCTGCAGGATGGCGTCGGGGACGCCGATCTTGCCGATATCGTGCATGGGCGCCGCGGCGCGGATGGTCTCGATCCCGTCCTCGTCCCAGCCGAGCAGGCGGGCCAGTTCCGCCGCGAAGAGGCCGATGCGGCGGACATGCTGCCCCGTCTCGTTGTCCCGGTGCTCGCTGGCGGCGATGAGGCGGAGAGCGATCTCCTCCCGCGAGTTGCGGATCTCCTCGGTCTGCTCACGCACCTTCTGGGCCAGTTGGGCCTCCCGGTCCCGGAAGGCGATCTCCAGCATCCGGCGGCGCAGGGCCCCGTTCACCTGGACGAGGATCTCCCGGGGCTGGAAGGGCTTGAGGACGTAGCCGAAGGCCCCCTGCTGGAGGCACTCGATGGCGGTCTCCGCGTCCTCGGAAGAGCTGACCATCAGCACGGAGGTGTCCGGGATGCGCGGGCGGAGCAGCTTCACCAGGTCCAGGCCTGAGGCCCCGGGCATCTGGATGTCGCAGAGCACCAGGTCCGCCGGTTCCTCCGCCAGGGCGGCC
>JAJYBX010000067.1 GCA_021778785.1 Acidobacteriota bacterium | reverse complement strand
AGGGGCCGCCCACCACGGCAGTGACGACGCCCAGGCGCAGGCCGATGGGGAAGAGGCGGGTCACCAGATCGCAGGCCAGGAGGAAGGTCCCGCCCCCGAGCATGGCTGCGGGCAGCAGTCGGCGGTGGTCGGGCCCCCAGACCAGGCGCAGGACGTGGGGCACCACCAGGCCCACGAAGCCGATGATGCCGCCGGTGGCCGTGGCCAGGGCCGTGAGCACCGTGGCCAGCACGATGAGCTTCCCGCGCAGGCGATGCACGTCCACGCCGAGGCTCTGGGCGCTCTGCTCGCCCAGGCTCAGCAGGTTCAGGCCACGGCCCAGGGGCAGCAGGAGGGCGCAGCCCAGGGCGATGACCGGCACCCCCATCCAGACATGCTCCCAGCTGCGGTTTTCGAGTCCGCCCATGAGCCAGAAGAGGATCTGCGCGTTTACCTCGAAGTGGCCCGCGGTGATCGTGAGGAGGAAGCTGGTGCCTGCCCCCAGGAGGGCATTGAGGGCCACGCCGGAGAGCAGCAGGCGCTCGGTGCTGGCGCCCCGCTCCGCGAGCATCATCACGGCCCCGGTGGCGGCGAAGGCGCCGACGACGGAGGCCACCGGCAGGGTCCAGAGGGAGGCGGCGGCGAGGCCCAGGGAGGGGCCCAGGGCCAGTACGGCCACGGCGCCCAGGGCCCCGCCGCTGCTCACGCCCAGCAGGCCCGGATCGGCCAGGGGGTTGCGGAAGAAGGCCTGCATCACCGTGCCGCTGGCGGCCAGGGCCGCGCCCGCGGCCAGGCCCACGAGGGTGCGGGGCAGCCGGAAATCCCACACCACCGTGCGGGCCAGCTCGTCCCCGCGGCCGAAGAGGGCCTCCAGCACCTGCATGGGGGACAGCCGCAGCTCGCCGAAGGCCAGGGAGGCCAGGAAGGCCGCCACGAGGAGCAGCGCCAGCAGCGGGAGGGCTCCCCGGCCCTTCACCGGAAGCGCTCCGGGTGGAGGGCCCGGGCCAGGGCCTCGTAGGCGTCGATGCGGTGGTGCGAGACGCTGGACATCAGCGGGCCCGGCAGCAGCACCAAGTGTCCGGCCTGGAAGGCCGGCAGCAGGCGGTAGGAGGGGATCTGGGCCAGCCGCTCGCGGATGGCCGGCTCGTCGTCGGCCACCAGCACCTCGGGCCGCCAGGTGAGCAGCCGTTCCGTGGGCGTGGGCTGGTGGCCCCGGAGCCCGGCCTCGGCGGCCACATTGAGGGCGCCGGCGTGGTCGCAGAGATCCTGGAAGGTGGTGCCGGCTCCGGCGGTGAAGGGGTAGATGCTGGCGGCCAGCACCCGCACGGGGCGCACGCCCTGGAGGCGCTTCGCCAGGGCCGCCACGCGCGTCCGGCACTGGGCGATGAGGGCCTCGGCCTGGGGTTCGCGGCCCAGTTCCATGCCCAGGAGGCGCAGATCCGCGTAGACATCCTCCAGGGTGTCGAAGTGATCGAACACCAGCAGCCGGACCCCGGCCCGCCGGAGCAGGGCCAGGGTCTCGGGGCGGGTGTAGCTGGCGGCGAGCACCAGGTCCGGATGGTGGGACAGGACGCTCTCGGCGTCGCTGTCCTTCAGGGTCGGATAGGCCTTGGCTTCCCCGGCGACGGGGCTGTAGCGGGCATCGCGGCCCAGGTTGCTCAGGGCGGCGATCTGCCCCGGAGCCGCCAGGGCCAGCAGCAGCTCGTCCGTGCCCACGGTCTGGCTCACCACCCGCCGCGGCGGGGCCGCGGCGAGGGGGGCCAGGATCAGCAGGAGGAGCCAGAGGCGGCGCATCAGAAGGTCCACGTGGCGGAGAGGGTCCAGCGGGGGAAGGGCGCCGGGAAGCCGAAGACCAGGGCCGCGTCGCCGTTGCCATCGTAGCGGCCGGAGAGCCAGTCCTGCACGGACTGCCGCGGCTGCAGCAGGTGCTCGCCCCGCAGGGCCAGCGTGAGGCCCTTCACCGGCTCGTGGGAGAGGCCCAGGGCCAGGCTGCGGTAGGGGTGGGTGAGGGGCCGGAGGCCGCTGCCGCTGTCGTCGATGTCGTAGCGCGGACCCACGTGATCGAGGCGGATGTCGCCCCGCCAGGTCCCCGACAAGACGAAGGCGGAAACGGCGCCGGTGAAGAAGGGGTGGCGCAGGATGGCGGTGTCGTCGAGGCTTCCGAAGCGGGCCTCCGGCGTGTTGCGGTCCAGGTCCCGGGTCTCCTGGCTGCGGAGGATGAGATCCCAGCCGTACGCCACGTCGTCGCCACCCCGCCAGCCCAGGGCGCCCTCGAGGCTCTGGGCGCGGAGGGCGCCCTGGTTCGCGTAGTGGGAGGTGAAGAGGGGCGGGTAGGCGTAGCTCGTGTCCCAGACGTAGGCCAGCAGGCTCTCGATGCGGGTCCGCTGGGCCTCCAGCCGGTATTCCCAGTGGCCCGCGAACTGGCCCGTGGCGCCGACCTGCAGGGTGCGGCTCCGTTCCGGCAGGATGGGGTAGGCGGCCCCGTCCTGGGCCTCCGCCTGGGCGTTGAGGGTGAACTCCACGGTGTTGGGCACGCGGAAACCCTGGCCAAGGCTGGCGTAGAGGCGCAGGGCGGGGGTGGCCACCCAGTTCAGGCCCGTGCGCCAGGTGCCCGCCTCGGCGCTGCCGGCCCGGCTCCGCACGCCCGTGTCCAGGCGGGTGAGGTCCCGGTGGGCGGCGTCGCGCCGCAGACCCGCCACCCAGTCCAGCCCTTCGGCCAGGGTCCAGCGCAGTTCCAGGGCCCCGGCCAGGTCGTGGCCCTCGCCGCGATAGGGCGTGGCGGCCCAGGTGGTCGGGTCGTAGTAGTTCTTCGCGTGGCTGGTGTCCACGCGGCCCTCCAGGCGGCCGGAGAGGCGGAGGGCGGGGGCGGGCGTCCAGTGCAGGGTGAGCTGGTCCTCCACCCGGCGGAAGTCACGGGGCGTCTGCTCCCGTGGGGTGAGGGCCACGGGATCCCCCGTGCTGCCGGAGAGGGCCTGCAGGGTGTCCTCCAGCAGGAGGGTGGGGGCCAGGGTCCAGCGCAGGCTGGCGCCCCAGCTCTCCTGGCGGGCGCGGGTCTCCCGGTCCGGATCGTAGGCGCGGACCGCGGGCCAGCCCACGGTGGTGAAGGGCAGGGAGGCCGTCTGGCCGCTGTTGCGGTAGAAGGCCGTGAGGTCCGCCGCACCCAGCTTCGTGCCCAGCCTCAGGAAGCCGCCGGCCTGGTGGAAGGCGTCCCCGGGGAAGCCGTTGTCCTGGCGCTGGGCCTCGCCCCCGGCGCTGATCCAGCCGGCGTTCCCCGATACCTGCATCCGGGCCGAGGCGCCGCGCAGGGCGTCCGTGCCCGCTTTCACACCCACTTGGCCGTGGGTGCCGCCGGGGCCCCGGCCGTAGCTGGTGAGCGAGATGACGCCGCCGATGGCCTCGCTGCCGTAGAGGACGGACGCGGGGCCCAGGACGAGCTCCACCCGCTCGATGCCCACCAGGCTGAGGGCGCCGAGATCCGGGCTGGTGGCGGTGGGATCGTTGAGCCGCAGGCCGTCCAGCAGCACCACGACGTTGCGGCTGAGGGTGCCGTTGAGGAAGGCGGAGGCCTGGGCCCCGGCGCCCCCGGTGGGCATCACGGCGCCGGGCTGGACCGTCTCCAGCAGTTCGCCCAGGGTGCGGACGCCCAGACGCTGGAATTCATCGGCCTCGATGATCCGCACCGGGGCCGGGGTGCGGGTGACGGCCACGGGCCGGGCCTCGGCGCTGACGGTGACTGTGGCCTCGGGCGGGGCCTTGGGTCCCTCGTCTCCGGCGGTGAGGGAGAGGGCGGACAGGGCCGCCAACAGGAAGGTGAGCCTCGGATGACCCATTCATGCCTCCACGCATGAAGCCGCGGAAGCATGGGCGGATCCCCGGTTCGAGAGGTGGGGGACCATGGCCCGGCCTGTGCCCGCGACAGGGGGTTGAAATGCAGGACCGGTCTCCGGGCTCGCACGCGACCGGGGCCTTTCGGCGCCCCCCTCGCCTTCCCGGGACGATTCCCAGTGGCTCGGGTTTGGGGTCTCACGCCTGGAAGGGCGTGGTGCATACCGTTGCGGGGCAGCGCAGGACTCTCACCTGCTTCCCGAACATCCAGCACGCGATGTCAGAACCCTGAGGTTTCCATGGCGAGGGCCCCGAGGCAAGTAGAATGCAAGAGTTCCTAGCTGGGCCCGACGATGCCGCGATGAAGCCAGCCGGGATGCACCGCAAGGAAGGGCCCGCAGGGCAACGTGGTTCGTTGTTCAAGGGACCTGACGCCGCTGGGCGCCCGGCTGGCTTCATCCCTCCGGGCGAGGGGTGGCGGGCGTCTCGAGGCAGCGTCACGCTCCTCGCGCGTAGTGCCTGCTACGCTTAACTCGCGTTCCTCGCCTCGCTCGCCCGGCACCCCCCGCGCAGCGCCGTGGGGTCCAGCTAGGAACTCTTATATGCAGGCACCCATCGGCATCCTCGGCGGCAGTGGACTCTACCGGATGGCCGGCCTCGCCCTGGAACGGACGGAGCTGGTGCAGACGCCCTTCGGGGAGCCCTCGGGCCCCGTCCACCTGGGCACGCTGGACGGCGCCCCCGTGGCCTTCCTGGCCCGGCACGGCGAGGGGCACCGCTTCACGCCCTCGGAGGTGCCCTACCGGGCGAACCTCTGGGCCCTGAAATTCCTCGGCGTCGAGCGGCTGATCTCCGTCTCGGCCGTGGGCAGCCTGCAGGCCCGCCACAAGCCGGGGGACCTGCGCCTGGCCCGGCAGTTCGTGGACAAGACGAAGCACCGGCAGGACACCTTCTTCGGCGACGGCCTGGTGGCCCACGTGGGCTTCGCCGAGCCCACCTGCCCGCACCTCTCGGAGGCGCTGCTGGCCGCGGGCCGGCGGCTGGCCCTGCCGCTGGAGGACGGCGCCACCTACGTCTGCATGGAGGGGCCCGCCTTCTCCACCCGTGCCGAGAGCCGCCTGCACCAGGGTTGGGGGGCGGACCTCATCGGCATGACCCAGGTGACGGAGGCCAAGCTCGCCCGGGAGGCGGAGCTCTGCTACGCCTGCCTCGCCCTGGTCACGGACTACGACGCCTGGCGGGAGGGCGAGGAGGCGGTGGACGCGGCCTCGGTGCTGGAGGTCATGCACGCCAACGTGGACAAGGCCCAGGCCCTGCTCCGCGCGGCGGTGCCCGCCCTGGTGGGCGCCCCCCGCCCCTGCGCCTGTGGCGAGGCCCTGAAGGCGGCCCTCTTCACGGCCCCCGAGCACGTCTCGATCGATGCCCGCCGCCGCCTCGACCTGCTGGTCTCGAAGTACGGCTACGGGAAGCGCTGATGGCCCAGCTGCAGCCCAGCCCCAAGCTCCAGGCCCTGCTCAAGGACTTCCAGCAGATCGCCAGCATGTCGGGCTACCTGAACCATTCCTTCGACCCGCCCCAGCTGCGCCTCTTCTTCACCCTCTACGGCCGGGTGATGGTGGCCTCGCCGGAGCAGGGCCTGGCCCTCACGCCCCAGCTCCAGGCCTGGTGCGAGGCCCTTTCCGTCCGCCTGCGGGAGGGCAGCTCCTGCGCCATCATGCCCCCCCAGGTCCAGGTGAGCGTCCCCCAGACCATGCCCGACGGCCGCGATTACCTGGTGGCCACCCTCACCTTCAACACCAAGGTCACGGAGACCTCGTACCTGCGGATCCGCACCGCCGTCCTCGCCGCCTACCAGGACGCCGTGAAGATGCGCGAGGTGGGATTCGCGGAAGCCCCCCCCCAGTCGGCCCCGGAGGAGACGCCCCTGGGGTGAGCCGCGCGCGGGCGGCTACCTCCGCTTCAGGGCGGCGTTGAGGGCGGTCTCCCAGTCCCTCATGTCGCGCGCGAAGCGGGCGGGCGTGTGCTGGGCGACGAAGGCGTTGCCCTCGGGATCGAGGCCGGTCCAGGCGTAGCGGATGCGGGCCAGGGTGCCGCCCCGGCCCTCGGGTTCCAGGGTGATGTGGATCGTGGTCACGTCCCGGCCCGGCGTGAAGTGGGCGTAGGTGATCCGGGCCGGGCGCCCGGCCTCCGGAGCGGAGAACTCGGTGCAGACCCAACAGGTGTCCGGCGTGGTGAACACGGCCCCCTCGCCTTCGGGACCGGATTCGGGAAGGAGCACCAAGGGGTTCCAGTCCTTCGCCCAGGCCCGCTCGCCCGTGGCGGTGAGGAAAGGCATCACGTCGACGGGGCGGGCCGCCAGGTGCTGCGCGTACTCGAACGATCGCGTGCGGGCCTTGAAGGGGGGCGTGGGTTGCGGGGCGTGGTGGGCGGGCGGGGTCGGGATGGGCATGGGATCTCCGGGCCTCGAAGGGAGGCGATGCAGACGGAAAAACGAAGGAGGAGTGCGGGTCAGTCGCCGCCGCCGGCGCGCTCGGCGGCGTGCTCCAGGGCCTCCAGGCAGCGGGCCGTGGCAGCCAGGGCGTGGGGGGACAGCTCCTCGGCCAGGGCGTTGCCCAGGGCCGTCATGGCCTCCTTCACCTTGGCGGCCTGGCGCACGCCCTTCGGCGTGAGGCGCAGCAGCGTGGAGCGGCGGTCCTCCGGGTGGGGCTCCCGGGCGACCCAGCCCTTGCCCTCCAGCCGGTCCAGCACGCCCGTGAGGGTGGAACGCTTGTGGGCGAAGGCCCGGTGCACCGCGCCGATGGGGCTCGGCCCGGCCTGGGAGAGGAAGGCCAGGATGTGGGCCTCGGCCTGATTCACGCCCAAGGAGGGCTCCCAGGCGGCGAGGAAGAGGCCCACCCGGTGGGTGGCGCGGTGGAGCTGGAGGATGAGGTCGAGGGACATGATTCGACTCCGAATAATACGGATTCGAAATAAATATGTCCACCGAACCGGATCCTGTCAACCCCTCCTGCGCTCCGGAGGACGTTCAGGAAAGGTCGAGCCGCGCCTTCAGGGCCGCGCAGGCCCGGGCCCGGTGGCTGAGGGTGTGCTTCACCTCGGCGGGCAGTTCGCCGAAGGTGCGGTCGAATCCCACCGGGATGAAGATGGGGTCGTAGCCGAAGCCGCCGTCGCCGCGGGGAGCGAAGGCGAGGCTCCCCTCCACGGACCCGCCGACGGCGGACGACGCTCCGTTCATGGGCGCGAAGGCCAGCACGCAGACGAAGCGGGCGGCGCGGTCCGCGTCCTCCGGCACCATGGCCAGCAGGCGCGCGTTCCGCTCGCGGTACGAAGGCAGGTCCGGTGCGAAGCGGGCGGAGAGCACACCGGGGCCGCCCCAGAGCGCGTCCACGCAGAGGCCCGAATCGTCCGCCAGCACGCCGTCCACGGGCTCCGTGCCATGCTCCCGCCACCAGGCCCGCGCCGCCTCCGCCTTCTGCAGGGCGTTGTCCTGGAAGAAGGCGCCGGTCTCGGGCAGTTCCGGCGCGTCTGCAGGCCAGGGCACCCATCGCAGATCCGGAAGCAGTTCCGCGAATTCCCGCAGCTTTCCGGCGTTGCGGGAGGCGAGAAGGACTTTAGGCATGAAGCAGCCCCAGAAGGACAAACGCCAACCGCGGAGAACGCTGAGACCGCGGAGGAAAGACCATCTCTCTCGGCGTTCTCCGCGTTCTCTGCGGTGAGTCAACCGCTTGGGCCCCGCTCAGCACCCCACCACCTCGGTGTACCAGCTCCGGGCCCGCTCGGGGGTCATGGGGCCGTGGACGAGGGCGCGGCCGTCGGCGAAGAGGGTGATCTCGTCGGGGCCTTCCTGGCCCTTGAGCATCAGGCCCGCCCGCTTCCAGGGGCTGCGGGTGCGGGTCTCGAGGCGCGTCTTCAGGGCGTCCAGGTCGAGCCTGCCGGGCGGGTTCACGCGGATCTGCACGCCCTCCAGGCCGCAGAGGGGGCTGGCCTTGAGGGTCCAGCGGGCGTCCAGGAATTCGGTGATGCGCTCCGTGCAGAAGCGGCAGCGCGTCTTCGGCGGCTTCAGGAACTGGCGCTCGTCCTCCCAGAAGTCGAACCGGGCCAGCTCGGCGTGGGGCGTCCGGCCCGTGAGGACCTTGATCGCCTCCAGGGCGGCCCAGCTGCCGATGACGCCCACGGCGGGGCCCAGCACACCGGCGCTGTCGCAGGTGTCCACGTCGCCGCCGGCGGGGGGTTCCTCGATCAGGCAGCGCAGGCAGGGCGTCGTCGGCGGGTTCAGGGGCCACACCAGGCCCTCCCCGCCGATGGCCCCGGCGTAGATCCAGGGCGTGCCCGTGAGGATGGCCACGTCGTTGATGAGGAAGCGGGCCTCGAAGTTGTCGGTGCCATCGCAGATGAGGTCGAAGCCGGAGAGCAGCTCCCGGGCGTTGCCGGAGGTGAGGTCCGCCACCACGGGGCGCAGGTCGATCGTCGAATTGGCCTCGGCCAGG
>JAJYBX010000066.1 GCA_021778785.1 Acidobacteriota bacterium | reverse complement strand
GATGCTCTCCAGGATGGCCAAGCCGATGACGGGCTCCATGACGTTGAGCTGCAGCTGACCGGCCTCGGCCGCCATGGTCACGGTGAGATCGTTGCCGATGACGCGGAAGCAGACCTGGTTCACCACCTCGGGGATCACCGGGTTCACCTTGCCCGGCATGATGCTGCTGCCGGGCTGCATGGGCGGGAGGTTGATCTCGTGCAGGCCGCAGCGGGGGCCGCTGCTGAGCAGGCGCAGGTCGTTGCAGATCTTGCTGAGCTTGATGGCCAGGCTCTTCATCCCGGCGCTGTAGATCACGAAGGGCTGGGTGTCCTGGGTGGCCTCGATGAGGTTGGTGGCCAGGCGGATGGGCATGCCGGTGATCTGGACCAGGTGGACCACGCAGCGCTCCGGGTAGTCCTCGGGGGCGTTCAGGCCCGTGCCGATGGCGGTGCCGCCCATGTTCACGGTGAGCAGGAGGACGCTCATCTGCTTGAGGGCCTCGATCTCGTTCTCCAGGCTGGCGGCCCAGGCGCCGAACTCCTGGCCCAGGGTCATGGGCACGGCGTCCTGGAGCTGGGTGCGGCCCATCTTGATGATGTGGCGGAATTCGGCGGCCTTGGCGCGGAGGTCCGCCACCAGGCCCCCGATCTCGGCCACCAGGTCGCGGTTGGCCAGGGCCATGGCCAGCTTCAGGGCGGAGGGATAGGCGTCGTTGGTGCTCTGGCTGCAGTTGACGTGGTTGTGGGGATCGCAGAACTCGTACTCGCCCTTGCGATGGCCCAGGATCTCCAGGCCCCGGTTGGCGATCACTTCGTTGACATTCATGTTGGTGGAGGTGCCCGCCCCGCCCTGGAAGACATCCAGGGGGAACTGCTCGTGGAGCTTCCCGGCGATGAGCTCCTCGCAGGCGCCGGTGATGCCCCGCAGGATCTCGTCCGTCAGCAGGCCGCAGTCCCGGTTGGCGCGGGCGGCGGCGAGCTTCACCATGGCGTTGGCCTTGATGAGCTCGGGGTAGTGGTACAGCGGCACGCCGGAGATGTGGAAGTTGTCGATGGCCCGGGCGGTCTGGACGCCGTAGTAGGCCTCGGCGGGCACGGCCCGCTCGCCGATCAGATCGTGCTCGATGCGGACATCAGCATTCAGGGTGGCGTTCTTGCTCATGGGGACTCCGTGGCCCGGAACCGCCTCGGATCCCGTGCGGCCTCCAGTCTTGCAGAAGTCCCCGGGAATCGCCTGTGGCCGGAGTCACGACCGCCGGGGTTTCCCCGCCTTCGGAGCGGCCTGGGCCTGGACCCTGCGCAGGGGCTCGCCCAGGGCCTCCGCGGCGCGCCGGGCGTCCTCGAACTCGGGCTGGGCCACCGTGGCCCCGGGCCAGCGGCCCTCCTTCACGGCCACGGCCTGCCCCTGGACATCCGCTGTCGAGAAGGACCGTTCGGCCTCCAGGCGGTGGAGGGGCCACCAGCGCAGGCCCAGGGTGGGCAGTTCCGACGTCAGGACGGCGGCCACGGATTCCAGCCGGGGCGCGGGCAGCACCACGCCCAGCACCCAGCCGCTGCGCCCCTTCTTGAAGGTGGCCGGGGCCACCCACACATCCAGGGCCCCGGCCTCCAGGGCGCGGGCCTGGGCGTGGGCCACCTGCTGGGGGGTGGCGTCGTCCAGGTTGGTCTCCAGCTGCACCAGGTCCGGCGCGGCGTCGGGGACGCGCCCCAGCACGAAGCGGCAGACGGCGGGGGTGGTCGGGAAGTCGTAGCTGCCGGCGGCGAAGACGGAACGGGCGGGGATGAACCGCGCCGGGGCGTGCCGGACGGTGGCCAGCTGGAGCGCCAGGGCCGCGCCGGTGGGCGTCGCCAGCTCCTTGTCCAGGGGCGCCACCCCGGGGGTGAGTTCGAAGCCGTCCAGCAGGTTCAGGGCGGCGGGGGCCGGGATGGGGAACAGCCCGTGGGCCATGCGCGTGTGGCCCTTCCCCACCGCCACGGGGCCCACCCAGACCTCGGGCTCGCCCAGGAGCACCCACCCCGCGGCGGCGAGCACGACGTCGGCGATGGAATCCTGGAGCCCCACCTCGTGGAAGTGGACCTCGGTGAGCGGGATGCCATGCACCCGCGCCTCCGACTGCCCCAGCTTCTCGAAGGCGCCCCGGGCCGTCTCGCCGATGCGGGCCGGCAGGTGCGTCTTCAGGAGCGCGTCCACCTCCTGCCAGGTGAAGCCATGGACATGGCCCTGGGGCCGGGCCGTGCGGCGGCGGACGAGGCGGCGCGCCCCGGGGGCCGGGAGCTCCAGGTGGGGCGTGCCGCCGCTGTCCACCTCGCCCCGGATGAGCACGGAGGCCCGGGTGGCCTGGAGGCCGCAGCGCATCACCGTCTCCACCCGCAGGTCCAGCTCGGGGAACGGGAGCTGCCGCAGGATGGCCCGCAGCTCCGCTTCCGGCACGCCCAGGCCGAGGAAACCCCCGATCCAGATGTCGCCGGAGAAGCCGCTGAAGGGATCCACCCAGAGGTGCGTCACAGGAACTCCTGGAATGCGGAGGCCCCCGCGAAGGGGGCCTCCAGGATGCCCGGAATCAGGGTCAGTCCTTGTCTTCCTCGGCCTTGAGCTTGGCCTCCTGGGCGTCCAGGTGGGCCATCAGGCGCTCGGCCACGGCCTCGTCCTCGAGGGGCGTGAACATGTCGTCCTTCACCTCGAAGATCTCCAGGGAGAGGCCGGCCTCGGGATCGGCGGTGCCCTCCTCCTGGGCCTGCAGCTCGGCCAGGGGCGCGAGGATGGCGAAGCGGCGGCCCTCGAAGTCCAGCTCCTCGAGGATGGCGAACTCCTCCTTCTCGCCGTTCTCGTCTTCCAGCTCTACGACTTCGATCTCGAAGGAATCGTCATGGTCATGGTCGTGGTTGCAGTTCGGTCCGTGTTCGTGGCCTTCGTGAGCCATGGGCTCCTCCTCGCGCAAGGGACCAGAGTACGATCGAACCGGAGGGGCATCCAGGACTTAATTCTCCAGCCGAGCCTCGCCGGGGCCGGTCACCACGGCCACCACCACCCGGCGCGAGCCCGGGGCCTCCAGCCGCACGTGGTCGCCCAGGCCCCCCCGGCTCCGGGCCAGGGTGTCCATGGAGATGGTCAGGACATCGGACGTGGCCGTGAGCCGCACCTTGTCGCCGGACTGCACCAGGGGGATGGGTTCCAGGTCCGACCGGGTGAGGATCTTCCCCTCGGCCAGGGGGCCCCGCAGGCGCTGGCCGGGCGGCAATTCCGACAGGGCGCCTTCGGGGGGCACGCCGTCGAAGGGCGTGGCCTCCAGCTGGTCCATGCCCAGCTCGGTCTTGCGGGCCAGATCCTGCTTCGCCCGGAGCACCTGGCCCACCCAGGAACCGTCCAGGTCCACGCGGACCATGGCCACCCGCTGCTCGTCCACCTTCACCGCCACCACCACGAAGAACCGGCCCACGGGATCACGCTTGCTGAGATGCGAGGCCTCGAAGGTGAGCCTGCCCGCGGGCAGCAGGGGCAGGCGCGGAGGCTGCACCAGCTGGAACCGGTAGCTGCCGCCGGATGCCGCGGCGGTCTTCTTCGCGAAGGCCAGGGCCGCGTCCACCAGCGTCTCCACCGAAGCCGGCGCCGTGGCGGGCGCGCCGGCGGGCACCGGAACCTGGCCCCAGGCCAGGGCCGCCGTCAGGAGCAGGGACAGGACGCGCATGGGATCACCGCTTCAGCTGGTTGAGCAGGCTCAGCATGTTGTCCACGGTCTGGATGGTCTTCGAGTTCGCCTCGTAGGCCCGCTGGCCGATGATCATGTTCACCATCTCCTCGGCCACGTCCACGTTGGAGACCTCCAGGAAGCCCTGGTTGATGGTGCCGATGCCGTCCGTGCCGGGGTTGCCGTCGATGGCGTCGCCGCTGGCCAGGGTGGGCTGCACCAGGTTGTGGCCGATCTGGTTCAGGCCCGCGGGGTTGATGAAGTGGGAGAGGGTGATCTGCCCGATCTGCTGGGGCTGGGTCTGGCCCGGCTGGGTGACGGTGACGGTGCCGTCCGAGGCCACGGTCACGCTCAGGGCGTCCTGGGGGACGGTGATCTGGGGATCCAGCATGTAGCCCGCGGCGTTCACCAGGGTGCCGTTCTGGTCCGTGGCGAAGCTGCCGTCCCGGGTGTAGGCCAGGGTGCCGTCGGGCATGGTCACGCGGAAGAAGCCGTCGCCCTCGATGGCCAGGTCGAAACGGTTGCCCGTCTGCTTCAGGTTGCCCGTGCTGTAGTCGCGGACCACGCTCTGCAGCTTGGCGCCGTGGCCCAGCTGGATGCCCGCGGGCAGCGTGGTGCTGGTGCTGGAGCTGGTGCCCGCCAGGTTCACCGTCTGGTAGAGCAGATCCTGGAACTCCGCGCGGCCCTTCTTGAAGCCGGTGGTGTTCACGTTGGCGAGGTTGTTGGAGATGGCGTCCATGTTGTACTGCTGGACCGCCATGCCGGCCGCGGCCGACCACATCGCGCGCATCATGGGGGACTCCTTCGGGAACGGGGTGGGTGGCTACTTGCTGATGGCGACGTCGTTGATGGAGCGGGAATCCAGGTCGTAGCTGATGGTGGAGGCCACCTTCTGGCTGATCTCGAACAGCCGGTTCAGGCGGATCATCTCGACCATGGCCGAGGCCGTGTCCACGCCGCTCTCCTCCACGTGGCCCTGGGCGATGGTGGCCTTGACCGGGGCCGTGGCCTGGCCCGCGGGGTCGAAGCGCAGGTCGCCGGTCCGCTTCAGGGCGCCGGGCTTCTCGAAGGCCGTGAGGGCGATCTGGCCCAGGGCCTGCGCGCCCTGGCTCACGGAGCCGTCGGCGGCAATGGTGACGTTGCCCTGCTTGGGGTCCACCTTGATGGGCTGGCCATTTTTGCCCAGCACCGGGGAACCGTCCTCCGCCTGGATCTGGCCGTCCACCCCCATCTGGAACCGGCCATCCCGGGTGACCCGGTCCCCCTGGGGGGTCCGGACCGTGAAGAGGGCGTTGCCTTCGATGGCCAGGTCCAGGGGGCGGGCCGTGGCCCGGACGGCCCCCTGCTTGAAGACCACGCCGGTCTCGCCGAAGACCACCCCGTCATTCACGTAGGGGGTGAGGGGCAGGCCCCGCCCGCTGCCGGCGGCCTTGTTGAAGACGGCGAAGAAGGGCTGGTCGGGCTTGTAGCCCACGGTGGCCGCGTTCGCCAGGTTGTTCGCCACCACGTCCAGCTCGAAGGACCTGGCCTTCAGGCTGCCGGCGGCGACGTAGTATCCGGGATCCATTGGGCACCTCTCGCCCAGCGAGGGCTGGGGACGGAGGGATCAGCGCCAAAGGGATGCCAAGTCGATCAGAGGTACGTCCGGGCCCCCACGAAGGCCTTCCGGTAGTAGGCCTCGTCCAGCCGGTCCTCGCAGATGCTGCGGCCGTGGCTGGGGGCGTGGATGAAGGTCCCGTGGCCCAGGTAGAGGCCCACGTGGGTGATGCGCCGCCCGCCCCCCGTGGCGAAGAAGAGGAGGTCCCCCGGCCGGGCCTCGTCCAGGTCCACGGCATTGCCCGCCTCGAACTGCGCCTCCGAGGAGCGCGGCAACCGCAACCCGTTCAGGCGGTACACCGCCCCCGTGAGGCCGCTGCAGTCGAAGCCCCGGGCCGTGGTGCCCCCGAAGAGGTAAGGCACCCCCAGGTAGCCCCGGGCCGTGTCCACCAGGCTGGCCCGCAGGCCCCGCTCGTCCGTGGGCCGGGCCGCTTCCGGAGCCGCCCCCCGGGCGGGCGCCCCCGCCTCCGGCGCCACCACCCAGAAGGCCTCGATCACGCCCGCGGCCTTGAGGGCCTCGCCCCGGGCCCGGGCCTGGGCCTTCGAGCCGAAGTCCCCGAAGCGCACCCGGTAGAGGCCGTCCCGGGAGGCGTAGTAGGCGGCCTCCAGGCCCTGGGCCTGCAGCGTGGCCGCGAAGCGCGCGGCGTTCTCCACCTTGGCGAAGGCCCCCGCCTGCAGGGTGTAGCCCAGGCGCGGGAGGGGCCGGGCCGCGCGGGGGAGCGGGCGCGCCCGCGGCGCCTCCGGCACGGGGCGCGGGGCCCGGCCGCAGGCGCCCGTGAGCAGCAGGCCCATCGCCACCGAGGGCCCCATCCCAAGCTGCCGCAGGAAACGACGGGAAGACATGCCGGGATCCTAGCATTACTCAGTACAAGGAACCGGCCTCCCTGGGGAGGCCGGTTCCGGGTGGAGCGGGGTCCTACAGCTTCGTGACGTTGGTCGCCTGGGGGCCCTTCTGGCCCTGACCCACGTTGAAGCTCACGCGCTGGTTCTCGTCCAGCGTGCGGAAGCCCGTGGTCTCGATGGCGGAGTGATGAACGAACAGATCCGCACCACCGTCATCGGGGGTGATGAATCCGAAACCCTTTTCGGCGTTGAACCACTTAACGGTTCCCTGAGCCATGTTGTCTACCTATCTTCTTGTCCTGGAATGAGATGCATTGTTCCTTCCAGGCGAGGCAGCAACGCGGTGTGATGCCCGCACGACAGGCGGACAAGACCAAGTGTAGGCCATTTCTTCCGGGAATTTTCAAAAAATCGATTGGACCCGAAAATCGTTCCCCGCGCCGATGACGACCTCCGGGTCGTCACCCCCTACAGCGTCTTGAGGATCGCCTCGCGCTTGGCCTGGTACTCCGCCTCGGTGATGAGGTGCTCGTCCCGGAGCTGCTTGAGGGCCCGCAGCCGTTCGGTCTGGGCCGCGTAGAAGGCCGCGTCCCGGACCGGAGGCGCCGGCGCCGCCACGGGGGCCGCGACAGGGGCCGGGGCGCCGGGCTGGACTGTCGCCACGGGAGCCGCCGCCGGAACCGCGGGCGCAGCCTGCTGGAGCGCGGCCAGCGGGAAGGCCAGCCAGTCGGCCCGCCGGGGGGTGGCGCCGGGGGCTTCGAGGCTCACCTGGGCGGCGGCCGTGCGGGAGCCGTAGGTGAAGGAGGGCTTGGCCCCCTCCACGAGGTAGCGGTCCATGAAGTCCTGCCGGGTGTCGTGGACGAGGAGGTTCAGGGCGCCGTCCTTCACGAAGAGCCGGGCCGTGACGCCCTGGGCCGAGGCCATGAGGCCGCCCCCCCGCCGGGCGGTGCTGAGGAGGATGAGGTCCTCGTGCGGCTGGGCCAGGGCGAAGGCCTCGCCCAGGATCTTCGCCAGGACCGGCACCTCGTCCTTGGCGAAGAGGGGGGTGTCCTTCCCCTCCGCCGAGAACCGCACCGAGGCCAGGGCCGCCGTGAGCCCCTCCTTCGCCAGGCGCGCGGGCTGGTCGTTGGCGGGCGCGCCGGCCTCGGCGGGCACGCGCTTCACCCAGGTGAAATTGGCGGGCTGCCACTGCCACTGGCCCGGATCGCCGGCCAGGACCGGCAGGGCCGCCAGGGCCCATCCCAGCGTCCGAAACATCCCGTTGATCCTCGGCATGGCGTCCCCCGCGCGATTCCAGGTGGAAGAAGGTGCTCCCGGAGAGCTTACCTCCAACCGCCGCGGCTACACTGACCCCCACCCCCCGGAGTCCCATGATGCGCCCCGCCCTGGCTTCCCTGCTCTGCCTCAGCACCGCCCTCTCGGCCGGCGCCCCGGACCGGGACGCACAGGTGGCCGCCGCCGCCGAGGCCCTCCGCCCCACCCTGGTGGCCGAGCGCCGGGACTTCCACGAGCACCCCGAGCTGTCCAACCGCGAGGTGCGCACCGCCAAGGTGGTGGCCGAGCGGCTGCGGGCCCTGGGCCTGGAGGTCCGCACCGGCATCGCCCGGAACGGCGTGGTGGCCCTCCTGAAGGGCGGGAAGCCCGGCCCCGTGGTGGCCTACCGCGCCGACATGGACGCCCTGCCCATCCTGGAGACCCACGACGTGCCCTACCGGTCGCTGAACCCCGGCATCATGCACGCCTGCGGCCACGACGCGCACACCACCATCGGCCTGGGCGTGGCCGCGGTGCTGGCGGGGATGCGCGACCGCCTGCCCGGCACGGTGAAGTTCCTCTTCCAGCCCGCGGAGGAGGGCGCCCCGGACGGCGAGGAGGGCGGCGCGGCCCTGATGATCAAGGAGGGGGCACTGGAGCAGCCCGCCCCCGCCGCCATCTTCGGCCTGCACGTCACCAACGCCTACCCCGCCGGGACCATGGCGCTGATCCCCGGCTCCATGCTGGCCTCCGTGGACACCTGGTCGGCCACCATCCACGGGAAGATGTCCCACGGCGGCGCCGCGCCCCACAAGGGCATCGACGCCATCGAGGTGGCCGCCCAGGTCATCGAGGCCCTCCAGACCATCCGCAGCCGCCGCGTGGATCCCCTCGAGCCCCTGGTGCTCAGCGTGGGCACCATCCACGGCGGCGTGCGG
>JAJYBX010000065.1 GCA_021778785.1 Acidobacteriota bacterium | reverse complement strand
GAGCTCGGCGGCGCGGGTCTGTTTGAAAAGCCCGCGAAGACGGTTTCCTTCCTCGGCATCACGGGCACCGGCGGGGCCGGCAAGTCCTCCCTTATCGACGAGCTGCTGCGGCGCTTCCTCGTGGACTTCCCGGACAAGCGGGTGGCGGTGCTCAGCGTGGACCCCTCCAAGCGCAAGACGGGCGGGGCGCTGCTGGGCGACCGCATCCGCATGAACGCCCTCTACCACCCGGAGCTGGGCCCCCGCGTCTTCATGCGCAGCCTGGCCACGCGCAGCGCCGCCCACCGCGCCACCAGCGAGGCCCTGGTTTCGAGCATCTCCGCCGCCAAGGCCGAGGGTTGCGACCTGGTGATCGTGGAGACCGCGGGCATCGGCCAGAGCGACAGCGAGATCGCGGACATGGTGGACCTGTCCATGTACGTGATGACGCCGGAGTACGGCGCCGCCAGTCAGCTCGAGAAGATCGACATGCTGGACTTCGCCGATCTCGTCGTGCTGAACAAGGCCGACAAGCGCGGCGCCGAGGATGCCCTCCGCGACGTGCGCAAGCAGTACCAGCGGGCCCACAAGCGCTTCGGCCAGGCTCCCGAGGAGATGCCGGTCTACGCCACCTGCGCCAGCCAGTTCAACGATCCCGCCACCAACTGGCTCTTCGTGAACCTGGTGAAGGCCCTGGCCGCCAAGACCGGCCTGGCCTGGGAGCCGAAGCTGGAGGCGGAGCCCGGCGGGCCCCGCCGCGCCGCCATCATCCCCCCCGACAAGGTGCGCTACCTGGCGGAGATCGCCGACACGGTGCAGGGCTACAAGGCCTGGGCGCGCCGCCAGGCGGAGACCGCCGAGCTGGCCCACGCGCTGTGGACCAGCCTGACCAGCCTGGGCGACCATGTGCCGCCCGCGGGGGCCTTCTACGATGCGGCCCACCTCACGGAGGCCGGCGAGGGCGACCAGGGCGCCGCCATCCTGCTCCTCCGCCAGCGGTACCAGGAGCACCTGGGCGAGCTGCACGGCGAGAGCCGCCGGCTCATCCACGACTGGTCCGAGCTGAAGCGCAGCTACACCGAGCCCGAGAACATCTACGTGGTGCGGGGCAAGGAGATCCGCGCCGCGAACTACACGGCCTCCCTCAGCGGCTCCCTAGTGCCCAAGGTGGCCCTGCCGCCCTACTCGGGCTGGGGCGAGCTGCTCCGCTGGCAGCTGCTGGAGAATCTGCCGGGCCGCTTCCCCTACACCGCAGGGGTCTTCGAGTACAAGCGCGCCGGGGAGGATCCCACCCGCATGTTCGCGGGCGAGGGCACGCCGGAGCGCACGAACAAGCGCTTCCACTACGTGAGCAAGGGCCAGCCGGCCGTGCGCCTCAGCACGGCCTTCGACAGCGTCACCCTCTACGGCGAGGACCCCCACGTCCGTCCCGACATCTACGGGAAGATCGGCAACAGCGGCGTCTCCATCTGCACCGTGGATGACGCCAAGAAGCTCTATTCCGGCTTCGACCTCCTCTGCCCCACCACCAGCGTGAGCATGACCATCAACGGGCCCGCGCCCACCATGCTGGCCTTCTTCCTCAACGCCGCCATCGACCAGCGGGCCGAGGGCTGGCTGAAGGAGCACGGCCAGCTGGAAGCGGCCCAGGCGAAGATCGATGCGCGCTACGCCGCCAAGGGCCTTGCGCGCCCCCGCTATGCCGGATCCCTGCCCGAGGGGAACGGTGGGCTGGGCCTGGCCCTGCTGGGCGCCACCGCCGACGAGGTGCTGCCGGCGGACGTCTACGCAAAGCTCAAGGCCGAGGCCCTGCAGTCGGTGCGAGGCACGGTGCAGGCCGACATCCTCAAGGAGGACCAGGCCCAGAACACCTGCATCTTCAGCACGGAGTTCAGCCTGAAGGTCATGGGCGACATCCAGCAGACCTTCATCCAGGAGAAGGTCCGCAATTTCTACTCCGTGAGCATCAGCGGCTACCACATCGCCGAGGCGGGCGCGAACCCCATCACCCAGCTGGCCTTCACCCTGGCCAACGGCTTCACCTTCGTCGAGTACTACCTGTCCCGCGGGATGCACATCGACGACTTCGCGCCGAACCTCTCCTTCTTCTTCAGCAACGGCCTGGATCCCGAGTACAGCGTCATCGGCCGCGTGGCCCGCCGCATCTGGTCCGTGGCCATGAAGGAGAAGTACGGCGCCAACGACCGCAGCCAGAAGCTGAAGTACCACATCCAGACCTCGGGCCGCTCCCTGCACGCCCAGGAGATCGACTTCAACGACATCCGCACCACCCTGCAGGCCCTCTACGCCATCTACGACAACTGCAACAGCCTGCACACCAACGCCTACGACGAGGCGATCACCACGCCCACGGAGGAGAGCGTGCGGCGGGCCATCGCCATCCAGCTCATCATCAACCGCGAGCTGGGCCAGGCGAAGAACGAGAACCCGCTCCAGGGCGCCTTCCTCATCGAGCAGATGACGGAGCTGGTGGAGGAGGCGGTGCTGGCCGAGTTCCGGCGCCTCTCCGACCGCGGCGGCGTGCTGGGGGCCATGGAGACCATGTACCAGCGCGGCAAGATCCAGGAAGAGTCCATGCACTACGAGCACCTCAAGCACAGCGGGGAGCTCCCCATCGTGGGCGTGAACACCTTCCTCAACCCGGCCCCGGCCGAAATGGGCGCCATCGAGCTCATCCGCAGCACCGAGGCGGAGAAGCGCCAGCAGATCGACAACCTCGCCGCCTTCCACGCCCGCAACGCCGACCGCGCCCCCGCCACCCTGGTTCGGCTCAAGGAGGTGGCCCGCGCCGGCGGCAACCTCTTCGAGGAACTGCTGGAGGCCGCCAAGGTCTGCAGCCTGGGCCAGATCAGCAGCGCCCTCTACGAAGTCGGCGGGCAGTATCGCCGGAATATGTAGATCCAATGATATGAAGGCTTGAGGCGCTGCGCGGG
Source organism: Acidobacteriota bacterium (assembly GCA_021778785.1). Classification (GTDB taxonomy): domain Bacteria; phylum Acidobacteriota; class Holophagae; order Holophagales; family Holophagaceae; genus Geothrix. The sequence continues at coordinate 5,371 of JAJYBX010000065.1, read as the reverse complement.
GACGGGGAGTTCCCTCGATCTGCCCTGGGCCTCCGTTCCCGGCGGGCCCGGGATTTGCTAGGCCTTATCATGGAAGGACCATGATTCGACCCGGCCTGCTTCTCCCGCTCGCCGCCCTGACGCTCGCGGCCGGGGCGCCGCGGCCGCTGCGGCCCGGAGCGACCTACCTCTACACCTACTACGACCCCCAGGGCCGCCTGGTCATCAACAACCTGCCCCCCAGCTTCATGCGGGGCCGGGGCCTGGTGCTGAAGCACGTGGGCGTGGGCCGGGTGCGCCTGGCCGTGACGTCGGCGGAGATGGCCAAGGCCCTCAAGAGCCCCGAACTGATCGCCCTGGTGGACGAGATTGCCCAGTCCCAGGGCGTGGACACCTACCTGGCCCGGGCCATCATCCAGGCCGAGAGCGCCTTCAACTACAAGGCCCGGTCCCGGGCGGGGGCCCTGGGCCTCATGCAGCTCATGCCCTCCACGGCCGAGCGCTTCGGCGTGCTGGATCCCTTCGATCCCCGCCAGAACATCCTCGGGGGCGTGAAGTACCTGAAGTGGCTCCACGACTACTACCAGGGCGACCTCACCAAGGTGGTGGCCGCCTACAACGCCGGCGAGGGCGCCGTGAACCGGCACCACGGGATCCCCCCCTACCGGGAGACCCGGGCCTACGTGCCCAAAGTGCTGGACCTGTACCGCCGGAAGGCCGTGCAGCCCGATCCCAAGCTGGCCGGCAGCATGGCCCTCCTGCAGAAGGGCCGGGGCGGCTTCAAGGTGGACGAGCAGAAGACGGTGCCGGAGCCCACGGTCCAGCAGCGGGCCTCGACGCGCATCTACCAGTGGATGGACGCCCACGGCCGGCTCCAGATCAGCGATCAGCCGCCCCCGAAGGGCACGCCCGGCGTCAAGACTTTCGGCGATCCCTGAGAGCCGCTACTTCCCTTCCCGGCGGACGTAGTCCTCCAGGGCGGCGAGGGCCGCACGGAAGACCGCCTCCAGGGCCTCGGCGGTGCCTTCCGGGGCCTCGGCGGAGCCGCTCCGGCCCAGGGTCTCCAGATCCGCAGCCAGGCCGCGGAGGACCTTGGCCCCGATGGCCCCGGCGCCGCCCTTCAGCGCGTGGGCGGAGCGGGAGAGGGCCTCGGCATCCCGGGACTCCAGGGCCAGCAGGATGTCCCGCAGGCGGCGCGGGGTGTCATCCCGGAAGATGACCGTCATCTCGGCCACCAGTCCGAAGCCGCCGTCATCCAGGTCCACCAGGTTCTGGAGGGTGGTGAGGTCCAGCAGGTCGGATGGGGGCATCGGTAACTCCGGGAACCATGCTGCAACAGGACGCCCGATCCGTCCAACGGGCAGCGCGGGGACGCCATCCTTGGTACGCTGGAGCCATGACCGAAACGGCCGCCATGACCCCCGCCGAACGGGCCCTCTCCCTGCTCTTCCGCAAGCTCCACCCGCATCTGGAGGACGCCGCCCATGCCCTGGCGAAGGGCGCCCCCCGGCGCGACCTGGAGCGGCTCCACCTGAAGCTCATCGCGGCCCGGCTCAAGGTGGTGGAGGTCCTGGAGGCGGATTCCGGGGCCCTGGCGGAGGAGGATCCCCTGGGGGAGACCCTCGACACCCTGGCCGCCAACCTCACCCCCGTGGGCGAGAGCTACCGGCAGGCCCTCATCCTCACGCAGCTCTGCCTGGAGGAGGCCCCCGCCGACCTGCTGCCTCATGCCCCCGAAGGCTGCGTGGCCGGATCCGCCTGGGGCCCCCGCATGGCGGACTTCCTGGCCCGCCTCGCTGATCCGGCCTTCCAGGCCCGGCGGCGCTGGGAGGCCATCGACGAGGACATCGGCGAGACCGAGGAGGAGTAGCCCACCGCCCTCCCTGGGATGAGACACGCCAACCGCAGAGGTGCAGGGATAGGCAGGAGGTTTCCTCTGCGGTCTCCGCGTTCTCTGCGGTGAGAAAACGGTCCGGAAGTGCCGGGTCCCGGGGCCTCAGACCTCGGCGATGAGCTCGATCTCGACCTTGGCGCCGCGCGGCAGCCCCGCCACCTGCACGGTGCTCCGGGCGGGCTTGGCGCCGCCGAGGGCCTTCTCGTACACGGCGTTGAAGGCGGCGAAATCGGCCATGTCCGTGAGGAACACGGTGGTCTTCACGACGCGGTCCCAGCCGGTGTTGGCGGCGGCCAGCACGGCGGCGAGGTTCTTCAGCACCTGCTCGGCCTGGGGCTCGATGGGGCCGGTCACCATCTCCATGGTCGCGGGGACGAGGGGGATCTGGCCGGAGGTGAAGAGGTGGCCGCCGGAGATCTGGGCCTGGCTGTAGGGTCCGATGGCCGCGGGGGCGTTCGGGGTCGAGATCGTACGCATGGGAACTCCTGGAATCCACAACTGCCAACTACCAACTGCCCACTTGCCTATTGTCCGCCCTTCTTCCCCCAGCGCTTCTTCTTGTGCCGCCAGGCCCGGTTCGGGCGGGCGACGGGTTTCTGGAGGGGGGCGTCGAAGGGTGAGGCCTGGCTCTCGCCCTCCCCCTCATCTTCCTCCAGGCGGCCGGGGCCGTCCTCGATCTGCTGGTGGACCCACTGGGCCGTGCGGTGCATGAGGGCCGCCAGGCAGAGGCTGGCCTCGATGCGCGCGTGGGGCAGGGGGCCCAGCTGGGTGAAGACGGAGGGGTCGGGCGGGATGGCCCGGGGGATGGCGATCTCGGGGAGGGGCCCGGGCAGGGCGTCGTACGCCTCCTCAGGCAGGGGCGCCCAGCGTTGCGGCGCCTCCTGGTCCCGCCGCAGCAGGTCCCCCACGCTGAGCTTCTTCTTCGGGGGACGGCCCCGCTTCTTCGGGGCGGCCACGGCGGCGGCATCCAGGGCGGCCTGGAGGGCCTGCAGCACCTCGTCGCGGGACTTGCCGCGGAGGTCGAAGAGCAGCCAGGGATCCCGGTCCAGGGCCTCGGCCATCACGTAGCACACGGCCGCCACGTGCTTGCAGGGGTTGGCCCAGTCGGGGCAGTCGCAGTGGGTCTGCAGCTCCTTGGGCACCCGGGGATAGAGGCTGGCGCCCGCCTCGCGGAAGGTCTCGTCCAGCCCCTGGGGCATCTCGCCCGCCAGCAGGGAGGCCACGAAGCGGCTCTCCTGCGCGATGCGGGCGAGGGCCTTCTCCCACTGGGCGGGGGTGAGCGCGGGCAGCCCGAGGGTGACGTTGTAGGTCTTGCGGCCGTGGACCCGGGCCTGGATCTCCCCGGGCTGCACGCCGAAATGGGAGACGTGGCCCTCCTCCGCGTACTTCTTGCCGCGGGGCAGGCGGTTCTCGTAGTCGTCGCCCAGCTGCTCCAGGCCCTTGATCCAGAGGCGGCCCCACCAGGTGGCGCCGAAGCGGTCGGCGGTGGTGATCACGGCCCCACCTCCTTCGTCCGCCGCCGGGCCTTGGCCGGTGCCTCGGCCTCGCTCCCGTTCCCCTCGTCGGCGTCCAGGAGCTCGGCGTCCGGATCCAGGGCCACCAGGCGGCGCAGGGCGTCGTCATCCAGTTCGGTGAGCCAGCCCTCGCCGGTGCCGACGACGCGGTCCGCGAGGTCGCGCTTCGATTCGAGCAGGGCGTCGATCTTCTCCTCCAGGGTGCCGATGGTGACGAGCTTGTGGACCTGCACGTTCTTCGTCTGGCCGATGCGGTAGGTGCGGTCCGTGGCCTGGTCCTCCACGGCGGGGTTCCACCAGCGGTCGAAGTGGAAGACGTGGGTGGCGGCGGTGAGGTTCAGGCCCACACCCCCGGCCTTGAGGCTGAGGAGCAGCACCGGCGGGGAGTCCGGATCCTCCTGGAAGGCCCGCACCAGCTCGTCCCGGCCCTCGCGGGTGGTGCCGCCGTGGAGGAAGGGCGGCTCGAAGCCCAGGGCCTCCTGGAGGTGCGCCTGCAGGCGGTCGCCCATCTCCCGGAACTGGGTAAACACCAGGGCGCGCTCGCCGGCCTCCAGCACCTCCTCCAGCATCTCCGTGAGGCGGTCCAGCTTGCCGCTGCGGCCCCGGTAGGGCCCCTGCTGCTTGAGGAACTGGCTCGGGTGGTTGCAGATCTGCTTGAGGTGGGTGAGCAGGGCCAGGATGCGGCCCCGGCGCTCGATGCCCGTTGCGGCGGCCAGCTCCTCGTCCATCTTCTCCACGCGGTACTGGTAGAGCTCGGCCTGCTCGCGGCTGAGGGTCGTGAAGACCTTCATCTCCTGCTTCTCCGGCAGATCCTGGATGATGGCCTTGTCGCTCTTCAGGCGGCGCAGGATGAAGGGCCCGATGCGCTGGCGCAGCTCCTGGGCGGCATCGGGGTCGCGGTACTTCTCGATGGGCGTGGCGAAGCGCTCCTTGAAGGCGGATTCGCTGCCGAGGTAGCCGGGCAGGGCCGCGGCGAGGATGGACCACAGCTCCGTGAGGCGGTTTTCGATGGGCGTGCCCGTGAGGGCGAGGCGGAAGCCGCCCCTCAGCCGGCGGACGGCCTTGGCCTGTGCCGCCCCGGCGTTCTTGATGGCCTGGGCTTCGTCCACCACCACCATGCCCCAGGTGCGGGCGGCGAAGCCCTCCTCCTCGCGCCGCACCACGCCGTAGGTGGTGAGGACCAGCGTATGGGGCTTGAAGTGGGTGGGCAGGCGGTCGCGGTTGTTGCCGTGGTGCACGAAGACCGGGAGGCTGGGCGCGAACTTGGCCAGCTCCCGCTCCCAGTTCCCCAGCAGCGAGGTGGGGCAGACGAGCAGCGTGGCGGGCCCGTGCTGGGGGCTCTGCGTCTGCCGATGCAGCAGCAGGGCGAGGACCTGGATGGTCTTGCCGAGGCCCATGTCGTCCGCCAGGATGCCACCCAGGCCCAGGCGGGAGAGGCCCTCCAGCCAGGCGAGGCCCCGGAGCTGGTAGGGCCGCAGCTGGCCATGGAAGCTCTCCGGCTGCGTGATGGGCTTGTCCGGCAGGATCTTCAGATCCTCCAGGGCGGCCCCGAAGTCGCCGGCCACCTCCACCTCGATGGCCTCGGACACGCCGGGGATGCGGGCCGTGCCGGTGAGGGCGGCGGCCAGGGCCTCGCCCTTGGTCATGCTCTCGAAGCCCGCGCCGCGGCTGGCCTGGATGACGCTGGAGATCTGCTTGAGGGTCTCCGGATCCAGGGCCACCCACTTGCCCTTCCAGGCCACCAGCGGGTGCTTGAGGCTGGCCATCTGGGCGAAGTCCTCCACGCTGAGGGCGTCGTCGCCCAGCATGAGCGACCAGTCGGCGCTGACGTTGCCATCCAGGCCCGCCTGCACCGAGAGGCCGCCCTCCTCCACGGACCGGGCCCCCAGGCGCACCTTCGCGCGCAGGCGGCGGGCCCCGCCCAGCTCCGTGAGGGCCTCGGGGATGTGGACGATGAATCCCGCCTCCTTCAATTGGCCGGCGC
>JAJYBX010000064.1 GCA_021778785.1 Acidobacteriota bacterium | reverse complement strand
CCGAAGGGGGGAAAACGTGACCACGCTGCTCCAGCTCGTCCAGGCGCCGTGGGCCCAGGCCCTGGGCTGGGCCCTCCTGCACTTCCTCTGGCAGGGCCTGGTTCTCGGGCTCCTGGCCTGGGTGCTGCTCGCCCTCCTCCGCGGTGCCAGCGCCCGGACCCGCTACGGGGTGGCCTGCGGCCTGCTCCTCCTCATGGCGGCGTCGCCGGCAGCCACCTTCCTCCACCTGCTGCCCGCCCAGCGGGCCGCCGCTGCGGCGGATCTGGCGGTGATCGGCCCGCTCCCCGCGGCTGTCGCCCCGGCGACCCTGGGCTTCCGGCTGGAAAGGCTCCTGCCCTGGTTCCTGGCCGGCTGGGCCCTGGGCGTGGGCGTCCTGACGCTGCGCTTCCTCGGCAGCTGGGCCTGGGTGCAGCGCCTGCGCCACCGTGGCGCGGAGCCGGTGCCCGGGGAATGGCACCTGGTGCTCTCGCGGCTCTGCCGGGAGCTGAGGCTCGCACGGACAGTCCGGCTGCTCCGCTCGACCCTGGTCGAGGTGCCCACCGCGCTGGGCTGGCTCCGTCCGGTCATCCTCCTTCCCGCCAGCGCCCTCGCGGGCCTCTCCCCCGATTTCCTGGAGGCCATCCTGGCGCACGAGCTGGCCCACATCCGGCGCGGCGACTTCGTCGTGAACCTCCTCCAGACCTGCGTGGAGGTGCTGCTCTTCTACCACCCCGCGGTGTGGTGGCTCTCCGGCCGCATCCGCGCCGAGCGCGAGATCTGCTGCGACGACGTGGCGGCCGATCTCTGCGGCGATCCGCTCATCCTGGCCCGCGCCCTGGCGGCCCTGGAGGAACTCCGCGTCCCCGCGAAACCCACCCCGACCCTGGCTCTGGCATCCCATGGAGGTTCCCTCATGGCCCGCATCCGACACCTCGTCCACCCCGCCACGCCCGTCTCCCCCCGCGCCCGCGCGGGCGCCGTGGCCATCCTCGCCGCGAGCCTCCTCGGGGCCGCCGGCGCCGCCCTGCAGACCCCGAAGCCCGAACCCGCGCCGCAGGCCCGGCCCGCGGAGGAGGCCCGGACGCGCCTGAAGGTCCGCGACGGCGACCGCCGCCTCGACGTGGACCAGCAGGGCGAGGTCAAGCTGGATCCCGCCGCGAAGGAGCCCGTGGCCCTCGGCAAGGACGGCTCGCTCCGGATCGAGGAGCGGAAGGGGGGCACATCCCGGAGCTTCTCCGCCGCGGACGGGAAGCGCATCTACCGCGTCGACGGCCAGGAGAAGCCCCTCGACGCCGAGGGCCAGGCCTGGCTCCGCGGCGTGCTGACCGACGTCCAGAAGGCCCAGGCGGCGCGGGAGAAGGCGCGGATGGTGCGGGTGCAGGTCCGGGAGATGGCTCCGCAGATCCGGGCCGCGGCCGCCCAGGCCCGGGAGCTCGCCGCGCAGCAGGCCTCCCTGCAGGCCCAGCTCGCCCAGGAAAAGTCGCCCGAGGCCCAGGCCCGCCTGAAGGCCGAGCTCGATCGCTCCAGGGCCGAAATGGAGCAGGCCAAGGCGGAGATCGAGCGGTCCCGCGGCGAGATGGAGAAGGCCCGGGCCGAAGCCGAACAGGCGCGGCGCCTGCACCTCCAGGTCATCGAGGACAAGGGGGAGGGCACCCGCGTCTTCGTGGATGGCGACGGAAAGCGCCACGAGGTGGTGGTGAAGAAGCTTCGCTGGAAGGACAAGGACGGGAAGACCGTCGAGGCCCCCCTTCCGCCCGAGGGGGACGAGGAGATCTTCATCGAGGCGCCGGAGGTGCATGTCCGCGCCCCGCGGCCGCCGCGCGTCCATGTGAAGGTGCTGCCGCCCCTGGATCCGATGGACGACCCCCAGGCCGAGATGGAGTCCCTGAGGGCGGAGATGGAGGCCCTCAAGGCCCGCATGGCGGAGTTGAAGGTCCGGATGAAACAGCTGCCGAAATCCCGGACCTCCCCCGGGACCCCCGGAGCCGAGGCGCTGCCCCCACCCCCGCCTCCGCCACCACCGCCCGCGCCCCCGGCGCCACCCGCCCCCCCGAAGGCCCTGCCCGCCCCGCCTCCTCCGCCGCCACCGCCGCCACCGCCCCCTCCTCCGCCGGCCCCCGAGCCGCCCGAGAAGTGAATCCACCCCCACGGCCCGCTTCTGCGGGCCGTTCTCACAGGGATCGCAGGAAGCCCTCCACGCGCTCCCAGTCGCGGGTCACGGGAAAGGGCGGCAGGGCGGCGCGGACCTGGGCGGCGTAGCGCTTGCCGCCCGGATCCTCGCGGGGCAGCATCAGGCGGGGATCCAGCACCGCCACCACGCCGCGGTCGTCCCGCTTGCGGATGAGGCGCCCGAGGCCCTGCTTCAGCTTCAGCGTCATCATGGGCACCTGGATCCCCACGAAGCCGAGACCCTCGCGCTGGGCGTCGGCCTCGCGGATGCGGGCCTGCAGCAGCGGATCGTCCGGCGGCGCGAAGGGCAGGGAGGCCACCACCACCAGGCTCAGGGCCTCGCCCGGCAGGTCCACCCCCTGCCAGAAGCTGGCAAGGCCCAGCAGCGCGGCGGACGGAGTGGTGCGGAAGCGCTCCAGCAGTTGGGTGCGCGAGAGGCCGTCGCCCTGCACGAAGAAGGTGAGCTCGGGCAGGGCCTCCTTCAGCCGGGGCTGGAAGGCCGCCAGCATCTTGCGGCTGGTGAAGAGCAGCAGGGCGCGGCCCCGGCTGGCCCGCAGCAGGCGCTCCATGGCGTCGAGGGAAGCCTCAATCCACATGGGATCGCCCACGCCGCCCGAGCCCGCCCGGCGCTCGGGCAGACCCGGCGGCACGAAGAGCAGGCCCTGGGCCTCGAAGTCGAAGGGGCTCTCCACGTGCTCGGCGGCCTCCACCTCGGGCCTGGTGAGGCCCAGGCGCAGGCCCAGGCCATTGAAGCCCCGCCCGTCGCGGAGGGTGGCGCTGGTCATCACCACCGTCTCGAAGCCCCGGCGGATGTGCTGGTGGAAGAAGGGGCGGACATCCACGGGATTGGACTTGAAGTGCACCAGGTTCGGCCCCTCGCGACTCAGGGTGGACACCCATCCCTGGGGCTGGGCGAAGATCTGCTCCATGCGCGAGAAGGCCGTGCCCACCCGCTCCGCGAGGCGGCCCCAGAGCGGGTTGTCCTGATCCGCCACCGCCTGGCGGCGCACCTCCAGCCACAGGGGATGGCCCGCCTCCACCCAGGCGCCCACGGCGTCGGCCAGGGCCCTCAACTCGGCGGTGGCCCCCAGGAGGGGCTGGACGCCGCCGTCCAGGGGCACCCAGGCCATGAGCTCGCCCCAGGCCCGCTCCCAGGGCTCCAGCAGGACGAGCAGCCCGGCACCCGGCCCGGCCGCGGCCTCGCGCAGATCCGTGAAGAGCAGGTGCATGGCCCGGCTGGACCAGGCCTCGGAACAGCTCTCCGTGAGCTGCTCCTCCAGGTCGTGGGCCTCGTCGAGGATGAGCACGGGCGCGTCCGGCAGCACCTGGCCGAAGGCGGATTCCCGCAGCACGCGGTCCGCCAGCAGCAGGGCGTGGTTCACGATGATGAGGTCGGCCTCGGCCACCTCCTGGCGCAGCTTCGTGAGGAAGCAGTCCTCGTAGCGGGGGCACTGGCGGCCCGTGCAGCGCTCGGCCCGGGCGTTGATCTTGTCCCAGAGGGGCGATTCGCCTTCGCCGAAGCGGCCCAGGCCCTCCCGGTCGCCGTCCGGCGTCTCCCCGGCCCAGCGCTGGAGGGCCATCCAGAGCTGCTGATCGATGCGGGTCATCTCCGCGGGCGGCGCGTCGCGCACCTGCTCCCAGGCGGCCTTGCAGAGGTAGTTGGCCCGGCCCTTGGCCAGCACCGCCTTCACGGCACGGCCCAGGATGCCCGCGGCCCGGGGCACATCCTCCTCCAGGAGCTGGCGCTGGAGCTGCTTGGTGCGGGTGGCCACCAGCACCGGCGTGCGCCCGGCGGCCAGGGCCGGCACCAGGTAGCCCAGGCTCTTGCCCGTGCCCGTGCCCGCCTCCACGGCCTGGAGCACGGCATCGGGCCGGGCGTCCGGTTCGGCCCCGGCGCTCCGCCAGGCCTGGAAGGCCGCGCCGCCCTCCACCACGGCGTTGTGCACCAGCTCCGCCATGCGCCGCTGGCCGGGCCGGTCCTCCGCCCCGGGGAAGCAGGCGAAGATCCGTCCCTCCGGCGGGGCGAAGTAGCGGTCCATGGGGTGCGCCATCGGATCAGTGTGCAGCAAGGGCGTAAAAAGGGCGAACGCCCCATACGTGTGGGTCGCGGGGATCGGTGAGGCCTCGGCGCCTGGGACAGGCTCCGCCTGATCCAGGCGCGGGGTCCAAGGGGGACGCAGAGGCGGCGCAGTCGCCGGGCGGTCCCCCTTGATTATTTGTGGTAGGTCTTCCCCCGCAGGATGGTGAAGGCCCGGTACAGCTGCTCCAGGAGCATCACCCGGCTCAGCTCGTGGGGGAAGGTCAGGGGCGAGAGGCTCATCTGCTCGCGGACCTCGGCCTTCAGGGCCGGGTCGAACCCGTGGCTGCTGCCCAGGACGAAGGCCAGGCCCTCGCCCCGGTCCATGCGCTCGCCCAGCCACCGGGCCAGGGCCCCGCTGTCACGGAGTTTTCCCTCTGGCGTGAGCAGGACCGGGCAGGTCACGCCCTGGATCCGGGCCCGGATGCGGGTGGCCTCCTCCTTCAGCGCCTTCGCCGGGTCCCCCTTCCCCTCCGCCAGTTCCGTCACCTCCACCCGGGCGTAGGGACGGAGCATGTCCAGGTAGTGCCGGGCGAGGTCCCGGCAGGGGTCCAGGCGCAGGCGGCCGAGGGCGATCAGGTCGAGGGGGTACATGGAACCCTTGCAAAGCGATACTGGAGGCCGTTGTGATGAATTCCCCTTGGCAGCGCCGGGGGTTGGCGGGACCATCCTCACGTACCCTAGCCCCAGTCACGGAGGTGTCACAGTGCGACGCTCGATGCTACTCCCCCTCTCGGCCCTTGTGATGGCGCCGGTCTTCATCGGATGCGGGAGCAACATCCCGACCACGCCGCCCCCGGCCGCCAAGGAGCCGTACGACATCCTGCAGAACCTGCGCTACCTCGCCGTCCGCAAGGATTTCCCGCAGGCCGCGCTCATCGCCCCCATCACGCCGGACGTGGTGTTCCCCTCCGCCATGCAGCTCCACAAGGCCGCCAAGCAGATGGGCCTCACCCTCACGCCGGAGGAGTTGAAGGGCCTTGGCATCGACGACAAGCTGGCTGCCAGGCTCGATGACCTGCCGGGCAGCGGCACCGACGACTACACCATCAAGGACGCCCGCCTGGCCTTCAATGCCGGCATCTACCGCCTCCTGAAGGGCCTCACGCCGAAGTCCTGGGAGAAGATCGACAGCATGGGCATCACCGACAACCAGGCCGGCCGCCAGTTCGGCTCCCAGGCCACGGTGAAGGACATGACCCTCGGCTTCGGCGGCCAGAAGATCATGACCATCAGCTGCCTCAAGAAGCCCGATGGCACCTGGGGCATCTCCTTCATCCGCTACGAGGTCGGCCTCCAGGGCATCAAGCAGGACTGAGTTCGCCACCTTCCCGGGCCCCCCGCATCGCCGGGGGGCCCGGTGCGTACGCCCTTCCCCGCCTGCTATCCTGGGGCCACGCACGGTACCACGCGGGAGGCGCCATGGCCGCACGCCCGAACCTCTTCGAGAACGTGAACCGGCAGTTCGACGAGGCCGCGGATGTGCTGGGCCTCTCCCAGGAGATCCGGGAGCTGCTGAAGACGCCGTACCGCGAGATCACGGTCACCATGCCCATCCGCATGGACGACGGCAGCCTGAAGGTCTTCAAGGGCTACCGCGTGCAGCACAACGGCGTGCGCGGCCCCCAGAAGGGCGGCCTGCGCTACCACCCCGGCGTGGACCTGGACGAGATCCGCGCGCTGGCCAGCCTCAACACCTGGAAGACCGCCGTGGTGAACATCCCCTTCGGCGGCGCCAAGGGCGGCGTCCAGTGCGATCCGGCGAGGATGTCCCAGCACGAGCTGGAGATGCTCACCCGCCGCTACATCTCCAAGCTGTCCATGGTGCTCGGCCCCACGCGCGACGTGCTGGCGCCGGACATCAACACCAACGCGCAGACCATGGCCTGGGTCATGGACGAGTACGGCCGCAAGAACGGCTACCAGCCCGCCTGCGCCACCGGCAAACCCCTCGAGCTCGGCGGCAGCCAGGGCCGCGAAGCCGCCACGGGCAGGGGCGTGGCCATCGTCACGCGGGAGGCCTACGAAGGCGTCCTGGGCCGCTCCCTGGCGGGGGCGCGGGTCGTCCTCCAGGGCTTCGGCAACGTGGGGAGCCATGCCGCGCGCTTCCTCGCGGGGATGGGCGCGCGCGTGGTGGCCGTGGCGGATGTCGGGGGCGCCGTGCGCCGAAGCGAGGGCCTGGATGTGCCCGCGCTGGCCACCCATGTCCGCCAGCACAGCGGCACCGTGGCGGGCTTCCCCGGCGGCGAGGCCTTCGATCCCGCCGAGCTGTGGGCCCAGGACTGCGACATCCTCATCCCCGCGGCCCTCTGCGCCGTCCTGGATGGGGACACGGCACCCCGCGTGCGCGCGCCCCTCGTCGTGGAAGGCGCCAACGCCCCCGCCACGGTCGAGGCCGACCGCATCTTCCGCGAGCGGGGCATCCTCCTCATCCCCGACATCCTCGCCAGCGCCGGCGGCGTGATCGTCTCCTACTTCGAGTGGGTGCAGAATCTCCAGCAGCAGTACTGGGAGGAGGCCGAGGTCTTCGAGAAGGAGGAGCGGATTCTGGTGCAGGCCTTCCGCGATGTCCAGGCGAAGGCGGAGGAGCACGGCTGCACCTGGCGCACCGCTGCCCTGGTGCTCGCCCTGGACCGCGTCCGGACGGCCAACGAACTGCGAGGCTGGTGACTCAAGGGATATCCCCGTCCATTTGGAGTGGCGTTTCCTTGTACCGCCTGGAAAAATGGAAGGCTGTGCCGGGGGGGGCGTCCCGCAACAATCCGGCCGGGAGGATCCATGTCCAAGAAGAACATCGTCCACGTCGTCGGCACCGGCACCATCGGCGAGCCGCTCATCGGCCTCCTCACCGAGTTCCAGAAGGAGCTGGGCATCGACGAGGTCACCTTCCACAAGAACAGCGTCAACGAGCGCCCCAAGGTGAAGGCGCTCCTCAAGCGCGGCGCCAAGCTCGTGGTGGACGCGGACAAGGTGGAGGGCTTCCGGGCCTGGGGCATCGAGCCCGCCATGCTGCACGACCAGGCCCTGGAAGAGGCCGCCGTGGTCATCGACTGCAGCCCGAAGGGCCTGGACATGAAGGAGAAGCTCTACTCCAAGTACGAGCACAACACCAAGGGCTTCATCGCCCAGGGCAGCGAGTTCGGCTTCGGCACCATGTACGCCCGCGGCATCAACGACGACGTGCTCAAGAAGAGCGGCCAGTACGTCCAGGTCGTGAGCTGCAACACCCACAACCTCTCCTGCATCCTCGACACCCTGGCCCTGGGCGAGGGCGAGGACAACCTGGTCGAGGGCACCTTCGTCTGCATGCGCCGGGCGAATGACATCAGCCAGGTGAAGGACTTCAGCCCCGCGCCCCAGGTGGGCGGCCACAAGGACGGCAAGTTCGGCACCCACCACGCCCGCGACGCCTACCACCTGTTCCAGACCAAGGGCATCGAGCTGAACCTCTTCAGCAGCGCCGTGAAGCTGCCCACCCAGTACATGCACAGCCTCTGGTTCGACCTGCGCCTGAAGCGTCCCACCACCCTCGAGGCCCTCAAGAAGCGCATCAAGGCCAACGACCGCATCGCCATCACCGAGAAGAAGGATGCCAACACCGTCTTCTCCTTCGGTCGCGACCAGGGCCACTTCGGCCGCATCCTCAACCAGACCGTGATCCCCCTCAGCACCATGACCATGCCCAGCGACACCCGCGTGGTGGGCTTCTGCTTCACCCCCCAGGACGGCAATAGCCTGCTCTCCAGCGTGGCCGCCGCCCTGCGCTTCCTCCACCCCGAGGACTACGAGCAGCGCATCCAGGTGCTGAAGCCGTACTTCTTCGACGAGGTCTGATCCGATGCGGGTCGTGTAGCGGAGTCCGGGGGACTCCGCGCAGCGGGGCCCCGCACGGGTCAGAATCACGCCGGTGTGGGTCGCCTGGCTCGTTGCCACGCGATCCGAGATGACAGGGCCCGCGATGCGGGCCCTGTTTCGTGAAATGCTTTTCCTACCTCGAATCGCGCAGCGATTCGAGCCGGAACGGAACCATGGACTTGAAGGCCCCTCCCGATCGCGCCGCCCGCAGCCTTCTGGGCTGCCTGCTGG
>JAJYBX010000063.1 GCA_021778785.1 Acidobacteriota bacterium | reverse complement strand
GCTCCTCTGCGCCTTCGCCATGGCCGATGCGCGGGTGCCGGGATGGACCCTGGACATCTGGGGCGAGGGCCCCGAACGGGGGGCGCTGGAGGACCTGATCCGGACCCTGGGCCTCTCGGACCGCGTCCGCCTGCCCGGCCTGACGGATCGTCCCTTCGAGATCCTCCGGGACGCCGATCTCTTCGTCCTCCCCTCCCGGGCCGAGGGGTTCCCCAACGCCCTGGTGGAGGCCATGGCCTGCGGCCTCCCCGTGGTCTGCACCGACTTCGGCGGCGCGGCGCGGGAGATCGTCCGGGACGGGATCGACGGGCGGCTGGTGCCCCCGGAGGATCCCTCGGCCCTGGCCGCGGCTCTTGCCGCCCTGATGTCGGATCCCGAAGCCCGCGCGCGCCTCTCGGCCCGGGCCGGGGACGTGGTGGCGCGGTTCTCCAGCGAGCGGGTGCTCGATCTGTGGGAACAGGCCCTCCACCGGGTGGTGGGGCCCGAGGCCGCCCCGGGAGGCGCCGCATGTCCCACCTGATCTTCGCCTGCTGGCGCGACGGCCGGGGCGCCCTCGCGGCATCCGACCTCCGGCGGGTAGCGGACCGGATCGTCCCGGATCCCCTCCCCCCCCAGACCCACCGGGTGGCGATGGGGCCGCAGGAGGGCCTCTGCCTCACGGGGCCCGTGGGCGCCGCGGAGGCGGAGGGGACCTCGGCCCACCTGGGGGCATTCGCCGGCACCTGGAGGGACTGGTCTCTGCCGGGGAGCCCGGTGCCGGAGGGCACCTTCGCGCTCGTCCGCTCCGACGGGGCCACGGTGGAACTCTGCAGCGACTTCGCGGGATCCCGGACCCTCTGGTACGTCCTCACCGACACCCGCTTCCTCGCCTCGACTTCCCAGCGCGCCCTGGTCTGCCTCCTGGAGGGCCTGGAGTTCAATCCGGCGGCCTTCGGCTGGTTCCTCTCCTCGGGGAACCTCGGCCCCACGGACGCCTGGGACCGCCGCCTCCGCCGCCTGCCGCCGGACAGCCGTCTCGTGCTGGACCGGGCGCGGTGGGAGCTGGACCTCCGGACCGCCCCCCTCGCGTTCCGCCCGGAACCGATGGCGGCCCCGGCCAGCCAGGCGGAGCTGCTGCGGATCCTCAAGGCCGCGGTACAGCGCTTCGATTTCGCCTCGGCGGCCTGGGCCCTCCCCCTGTCGGGCGGCTACGACTGCCGGTTCATCCTGTCGGTGCTCATGGAGGCCGGCTGGAGGCCCCCCACGATGACCTGGGGGCTCGCGGCCTCGCTCGCGCAACCCGGCAACGACGCCTACCTCGCCCGGCGGCTCGCGGACCACTTCGGCCTGACGCACGACTACCTGCTCACGGAGCGGGGAGAGGCCGCGCCCGAGGTGGTGGCGGACCGGTTCCTGGCCGCCAGCGGCGGGACCACGGACCAGCTGTTCCCCTACCTGGACGGCCTGCAGATGTGGGCCTCCTTCGCGGCCCGCGGCGTCGCCGGCGTGATCCGGGGCGACGAGGGCTTCGGCTGGATCCCGGTGCGGACCGTGGCCCACGCGCGGAGCTCCGTGGGCCTGGTGCTGCTGCGGGACTTCCTGGGGGAGGCCGACGCCGAGGCGATCTCCGATGGGGGCCAGCGCCTCCCGGAGGCCCTGGCGCACCGGCCCGGCGAATCGGTCGCGACCTACCGGGACCGCCTCTACCACGGCTACCGGATCCCCGTGGGGCTGGCGGCCCTGAATGACGTGAAGGCCCCCTTCGTCGAGATCTCCAGCCCGCTCCTCGCCCGCGAAGTGCTCGCCTTCGTCCGCCGGATGCCGGATGCCCTCCGGACGGACAAGGCCGCCTTCCGCCGCCTCGCCCGGGCCCAGGGGCCCCCGCTCCCCTACGCGACCGCGGGGGCCGACGACGACCGGAGCGACTACCTGCGGTCGGAACCCTACGTGCGGTGGTTCCGCGAGGAGCTCGAGGACGGCCCCGTCGAAGCCCTCCTGCCGGCCCCCTGGCGGGATCGCCTGCGGGCCGATCTGCGGGGGGGCGACTTCCGGCCCCCCTCCTCCCGGTCCCTGCGGGCGGCCCTCAAGCGCATCCTCCCGGGCGCCTGGGTCGCCGAACTCCGCGCCCGGCGGGGGCCCGAGCGCCCCTCCCTCCGCCTGCTCACGCTCCGTACGGCGCTCGCGGGCCGGATGCTCCGCCTCCTCGCCGCCGATGGCCAGGCCCTGACCGCACCCGCCCGGGGGGCCGCCCGGGTGGAGGAGGGCCGGTAGTCAGGAATAAAGGGGGTGCGCGTGCGTCTCGGACGCGTCATTCGCCAAGCTCGCCTTGACAGGACAAAGGAACGTGAAACCATGACGGAAAATACGCAGGACCGGCCGGCCGGCCACGCCTCCGAGGGGGACCGGGACCCCGCCGGGCCTGTTTCCGGGTGCCCAGGGGCGCAGCATCGAGAGGTGGATCCGCACATGGTGGTGGTCGCGCTGCGACGGTTCTGGTCCCGCCTCCCCCTCGCCGCGGCCAACCGTTCTGTGCTCCGGGCGGTGCTCACGGTCGGGTTCTTCGCCGTGGGCGTCAAGGTCGTCTCGGTGGTGAAGGAATCCGTGGTCGCCGCGGCCTACGGCACTTCCAACGCCTTCGACGCCTTCGTCATCGCCTCCCTGGCGCCCTCGGTGGTCGTCAGCCTCATCTCCAATTCCCTCAACGCGGCCCTCATCCCCACCTACATCGGCGTCCGCACCAAGGAGGGGGAGGCCTCGGCGGGGCGCCTCTACGCGACGGTGCTGCTCCTCAACCTCCTGCTGCTGCTGGGGCTGGCCCTGGTCGTCGCGCTCACCTCGCCCACGTGGCTGCCCCTCATCGCCTCGGGGTACTCGCCCGAGAAACTCGCCCTGGCCCATCGCCTCGTCTACTGGTCCATGCCCCTGGTGGTGGCCACGGGCCTGTCCACGACCTGGGGCGCGGTCCTCAACGCCCACGAGAAGTTCGGCATCGTGGCCATGGCCCCGGCCCTGAACCCCCTCGCGATCCTGCTGGCCCTCGCCCTCACCTACAAGGTCTGGGGCATCGGGGCCATGGTGGCCGGGACGCTCCTGGGCGCGGCCCTGGAGGCCACCCTCATCGGCACCAGCCTGGCCCGCCGGGGCCACACCCTCCTGCCCGCCTGGCACGGCCTGACCGGGCATGTCCGCGCCGTGCTCGCGCAGTACGGGGCCACCATCAGCGGGGCCTTCCTGATCACCTCGATGGGGCTGGTGGACCAGGGCATGGCCTCGGTGCTCGGGCCCGGCAGCAACAGCGCCCTGAGCTACGGGATGAAGATCCCCGCCGCCTTCGCCGGCCTGGGCATGGCCGCCCTGGGCACGGCGGTGCTGCCGCGGTTCTCCCAGATGGCCAGCGAGGAACGATGGGTGGAGTTCCGCCGCACCCTCTGGAAGTACCTGCTCATCGTGGGGACCCTGAGCATCCTGCTGGCCTGCGTGCTCGCCGGGTTCACCCGGTTCATCACCGCCATTCTCTACGAGCGGGGCCGGTTCTCCGCCGAGGACACGGAGCTGGTGTCGAGGATCCAGATGTACTACCTCCTGAGGCTGCCCATCCCCATCACCGGGACCCTGCTGGTGCGGGCCCTCAACGCCATGCGCGCCAACCAGTTCCTGGCCGCGATCGCCATCGTCCAGGCCGTCCTCAACGCCGTCCTGGACTGGGTGCTGATGAAGCGGATGGGGGCCCCGGGCATCGCCGCCTCCTCGCTGGGCGTGTCCATGGCGGCCATCACCTGCGTCTCCATTTCGGTCTGGTGGCTGCTGGACCGGCGCTGCCGGGGGGCCGTCGACCATGCTTGAAGCCGACCGCAGCCGCGAACCAGGCGCGCCCGACCGGGCCACCCCCCGGGGCTGGGGCCTGTCCCGCCGTCCGGAGGCTGGGGGGGCCCAGACTTATGAACTCCGGGGCACCTGGGCCTTCATCACCTGGGGGGCGATGATCAGCATCGCCCTGGTCCCGTTCACCAACGTGTTCATTCCCAGGACGGCCCTCAAGTACTCGGTGATGAGCGTGACCCAGCTGTTCTTCTGGGCCTGCATCCTGATCTCGCCGCGGGTCCTCCGGCGGGGCTACTCGCCCATCCTCGCGTGGATGGTGGTCCTGTACGGCACGCGCTACATCTACGGGTCCCTGCTTTCCAACTTCCAGGAGCTGATGGCCGATTCCACCCGCAACATGATCCGGCCCATGCTCTGGGCCTGGATCCTGGCCGCCGTGATGCGGGAGGACCGCCTCCGGAAATGGGGGGCGGACGTCTACCTGTTCGGCTGCACCCTCGCGGGCGTGCTCCACCTGCTCGGCATCGGCACCGACCGTCCCATCGTCGAGGCGATGGGCTCCCTGCGCATCTCCGCCTTCGAGCTGAACGCGAATGTGCTCGGTGTCATCTACGCCACCGCCTTCGTGATCGCCCTGGCCCGCGTCATCCAGGCCCGGGCGGGCCGGGGCACCCTCGCCCGCCTCCTGTATGCGGGGGCCGGCGTCATCACCATGCTGGGGCTCCTCCTGACGGGATCGCGCTCCGCGGCCGTGTTCGTCGCCCTCGGCTCCCTGAGCCTGATCGCGATCGAGACGCGGCGGGCGGGCTGGTCCCGGTCGGCCGTCCTGGCCTCCGTCCTCCTGGCGGGGGGGCTCCTCGGTGTCGGCATGGCCAATTCCATCATCGGGCAGCGATCGGAGCGCGTCGTGAATGCCGGGGTCGGCAGCGAGGCCCGCGCCCGGATGGCCCCGGTGCTCATCGACCAGTTCCTGCGCTCCCCGATCTACGGGCTGGGTCCCGAGAACTACCGGGTCGAACTCGGGCACCGGGCCCGGACCGGAGACCCCGACGTGGGGATCGTGGCCCACAACCAGCTCTTCATGTTCGCCGTCGAGATGGGCCTCTTCGGCCTCGTCCCCTTCCTGAGCGTCTGCGGCCTGCTCCTCGTCCAGTCCTGGCGCTTCCGTGGCGTGGAGGGGGGCCTCCCCTTCGCCCTGGCCCTGCCCTGCATCTTCACCGCCTGCACCACCGCCAACATCGCCTTCCACTGGCACTTCTACTTCATCGTGGGCCTGGTCGCGGGCACCTACGGCGCCCAGCGCGACCGCAAGGCCGCCTCCCCGGATTCCGCCTTCCTCCCGGAGGGACCATGATCCTCGGATTGAGCGGCCGGATGCGTCGGACCCCGGCGGACTGGCTGGGCGAGTTCGAGCGGGCCGGTGCGGCGCTGGGCTTGGAGCCCCGCATCCTCCCCGTGGATCACGATGGCTGGATGGACGCGGTGCGACAGGTGGACCTCTTCGTCTGGCGGCCCACCATGGGCGATCCGAGCGAGATGGCCGAGCTCCGGACCAAGCTCCCGCTCATCGAGGCCATGGGCATCCCCTGCTTCCCCAACTCCCTCATGCTCTGGCTCTTCGACGACAAGATCCGGGAGAGCTTCTTCCTGAAGCAGCACGGCCATCCCGTGCCCGACACCTTCGTCAGCTTCAGCGAGGCGGAAGCCCGCGCCCACCTGGAGGGCGCCACCTACCCGCTCATCGCCAAGACCCACATGGGGGCCTCGGCGAGCGGGGTCGTCCGGTTGCGGGACCGCGCCGAGGCCCTCCGGATGCTGGCGGGCGTCTTCCGCAAGCCGACGCTCCTGGAGAAGGTGGTGGAGAAGTACCACTACCTCCCCCGCCTGGCGAAGGGCGACTTCCTCCTGGCCCGGAAGGTCCGCTACCTGGACGCCTGCCCCCGCTACCTCTACGTCCAGGCCTTCATCGAGGCCGATTCGGACTGGCGCATCACCACCCTGGGGCGCGACCTGGTGTCCGTGTTCGTGCGGCGGAACCGCCCGGACGATTTCCGGGCCAGCGGAAGCGGGCTCTGGGAGATGGTGGAACCAGACAATTTGCCCGCAGAGGCCTGCGACCTCGCCCTGGAGATCAGCAACCGCCACGGGTTCACGTCCATGGCCTACGACTTCATGCGCGGGCCGGAGGGCTGGGTCATCGGCGAGATCTCCATGTCCTTCGTCCTGAACGAGGTCTACACCCGCACCCTGTTCCGGCGGACCCCCCAGGGCTATGAGCAGCAGGCGCCGATCCCCATCGGGGTCATGCACCTGACGGCCCTGCTGGAGGCGGTGCGGACCGGCACCGCCCTCCCGCGCTGGCCCCTCTCCTGAGGAGGCACTCTAAACCCGCGCCGGCGGGAGCAGGCCGAGGGTGGCCAGGATGACCTTGACGTTGCGCCACAGGCTGGCCTTCGCGCCGTACTCCAGGCTGAGGCGGATCTTGTCGGGCAGGATCATCCCGATGTAGTAGCCCTCGGGATCCTCCCGGCCGGCCAGCAGGTCGCTCTCGCTCCGGTAGGCGATGGACGCCGGATCCGTGATGCCAGGGCGCAGGTCGAGCACCCTCCGCTGGGCCTCGGTGTAGAGGTCCACGAAGCGGGGCAGCTCGGGCCGGGGGCCCACGAAACCCATCTCCCCGACGACCACGTTGATCAGCTGGGGCAGCTCGTCCAGCTTCCAGCGGCGCAGCCAGACACCGGTCCGCGTGATCCGGGGGTCCCTGCCCACGGTGATGGCGCGCCCAGTCCGCTCCGAATCCACCCCCATGGTCCGGAACTTCCAGATGCGGAAGGGCCGTCCGCCCCGGCCCACGCGCACCTGCCGGTAGAAGACGGGCGCCCCGTCCACGATCCGGATGAGCGCCGCGACCAGGAGCAGGCCGGGCAGCAGGAGGAGCAGCCCGACGACCGCGACGATGAAATCGAAGATCCTTGTCATGGTCAGGCGGGATTCAACCGGACGATGTCCTCGATGGCCTCGCAGACGTCGGCCACGTCCTGGTCCGTCATCCCCGGATGGAGGGGCAGGCTCAGCATCCGGCCGAAGGCATCCGCGGCCACGGGGCAGGCCTCGGGCTGGTAGCCGTACTTGTCCCGGTAGTGCGGGTGCATGTGGACGGGCAGGTAGTGCACGGAGGTCCCGATGTTGCGCGCCTTGAGCTCCTCGATGAAGGCGTTCCGGTCGATGCGGAGGTGGCCGGGGTTCAGGCGGATCACATAGAGGTGCCAGCTGGACACCACCTCCGGGCGTTCGACGGGGAGCTGGAGGCAGGCCAGGCGGCCCAGCCGGGCCCCGTAGGCCGCCACCACCTCCCGCCGCCGCCTCTGGAAGGCCTCCAGCCGATCCAGCTGGTGCAGGCCGATGGCGGCCTGGAGATCCGTCATGTTGTACTTGAAGCCGGGCAGCACCACCTCGTAGTACCAGGAGCCGCTCCGGTCGAACCGCTTCCAGGCGTCCCGGTTCATGCCGTGATGGCCGTAGATGCGCGCCTTCTCGACCAGGCCGGCCTCCCCCGTGAGGCAGCCCCCCTCCGAGGTCGTGATGTTCTTGGTGGCGTAGAAGCTGAAGGCCGCCAGGTTGGAACGGGAGCCCACCAGGCGGCCCCGGTGGCGGGCCGAGATGGCGTGCGCGGCATCCTCCATCACCTGGAGGCCGTGGCGCCCGGCCAGGTCGAAGACGGCGTCGAGATCCACGGGATGCCCCGCGTAGTGGACGGGGAGGATGGCCCGGGTCCTCGGCGTGAGGGCGCGGGCCGCAGCCTCCGGATCGAGGTTCAGCGTATCGGGCATCACGTCCACGAGGACGGGCCTCGCGCCGACGTGCTCCACCACGTTCGCGGTGGCGCAGAAGGTCATGGACGGCACGATCACCTCGTCGCCGGGGCCGATGCCCATGGCCAGGAGCCCCACATGGAGGCCCGCGGTGCAGGAGTTCAGCCCCACCACGGCCGGGGCGTCGAAGTAGTCCCGCAGCTTGCCTTCGAAGGCCTTGGTCTTCGGCCCCGTCGTGATCCAGTCGGATCTCAACGTGTCCATCACCTCGTCCCGCTCCTCATCCCCGAGGCAAGGCGGACTGAAAGGCAGGAACTGGTTCCTCATGAATTCCCCTTCCGGTGAGCTGAGACGATCGTTTTTATTCTATCCATCCGAATGTGAAAACAAGCTTCTGAATGTGGCCGAATCCAGGCAGCTTTCCGGGCCCGGACAGGCCCCGCCGGCCCCGGGCCCGGGGACCGCCGCCCGCAGGGAGCCCGGAGTCCGCCCGCCCCCGCCTCCCGGGTTGGGCCACCCCTGCCGGAGACACCGGGGGATCCCCCGCCGCCCTGGCGCCGGACCCTTCCAGATCCCCTGCCCGGACGATCACCCCGTCCCGGGGGGCCCCGCCGGGCCCGCCGGACGCGCCGGGAGCGCCGCCTGGAGCCATTTCGCTTGGAGAGAATCGCGGTGAAAAAAAATCGGCCAATGTCAGCGCCGTTCCAAAAGATCTAGAGCGCTGGAATTTCC
>JAJYBX010000062.1 GCA_021778785.1 Acidobacteriota bacterium | reverse complement strand
GAGCCAGAGGATGAAGGTGAGCATGGGGCGGGCCTCCTGGAGGAAAGGTAGGCCTGCCGCCGGCTCCGGTTCGTGGAGATCGGCCAGTGGCAGCCGGAGACCGGTGGCTGGCGGTGGCCTCGTTCCCGGCGGGCCTGTCATCCTGGTCCCACCCCAGCCGGAGCGCGATATGACCCGTGATGCCTTCGCCCTCGACCGCCGCACCTTCCTCCAGGCCGCCCTGGCCGCCGGGGCCGCCGCCGCGGTGGCCCCGGCCCTGGACGCCGCGCCGGTCCCCAAGGGGCTGGTGCTGGAGGAGGCCACCATCGACCAGCTGCAGGCGGGCATGGCCGAGGGGCATTGGACCTCCGAGCAGCTGGTGGAGAAGTACCTGGCCCGCATCGCCGCCTACGATGTGGCCGGGCCCCGCCTGAACGCCATCATCGAGCTGAACCCCGACGCCCCCGCCATCGCCCGGGCCCTGGACGCCGAACGCAAGGCCGGGAAGGTACGGGGGCCGCTCCACGGCATCCCCGTGCTCATCAAGGACAACATCGACACCGCGGACCGCATGAAGACCACGGCCGGCTCCCTGGCCCTGGCCGATGCGCCGGCACCGAGGCAGGACGCCACCGCGGCCCTTCGGCTGCGGCTGGCGGGGGCGGTGATCCTCGGCAAGACGAACCTCTCCGAGTGGGCCAACTTCCGCTCCACCCACAGCAGCAGCGGCTGGAGCGGCCGGGGCGGGCAGACCCGCAACCCCTACGCCCTGGACCGCACGCCCAGCGGCTCCAGTTCGGGCTCCGGCGTGGCGGCCTCGGCGAGCCTCTGCGCGGCGGCGGTGGGCACGGAGACCGACGGCTCCATCGTGAGCCCCGCCAGCGTCTGCGGCCTGGTGGGCTTCAAGCCCACGGTGGGCCTGGTCAGCCGGGCCGGCATCATCCCCATCTCGCACACCCAGGACACGGCGGGTCCCATGGCCCGCTCGGTGCGCGATGCGGCCATCCTCCTGGGCGCCCTGGCCGGGGTGGATCCCCGGGATCCCGCCACGGCCCAGGCCCAGGTGCAGACGGACTACACACGCTTCCTCCACATCGACGGCCTCAAGGGCGCGCGCCTCGGCGTGGTGAAGAACCTCCTGGGCCAGCAGCCCCATGTGGATGCCGTCATCCGCCCGGCCCTGGATCTGCTGAAGGCCCGGGGTGCCACGCTGGTGGAGGTGGAACTGAAATCGGCGGCCTACGACGAGGCGGAATTCGAGGTGCTGCTTTACGAATTCAAGGCCGACCTCAACGCCTACCTGGCGGCCCGGGGGGGTGCCGTGAAGGATCTGGCCGCCCTCATGGCCTTCGATGAGGCCCGGAAGGATGTGGAGATGCCCTTCTTCGGGCAGGAGCTGGTTCAGCAGGCCCTGGCCAAGGGGCCCCTCACGGATCCGGCCTACCTCAAAGCGCTGGCCACCTGCGCCCAGGCCCGGCAGGGCATCACGGACCTCCTGCAGAAGGAGCAGCTCCAGGCCCTCGTGGGGCCCACGAGCGGGGCCCCGTGGCTCATCGATCACGTGAACGGGGACAGCTCCTCCGGCCTCAGCTTCTCCAGCCCCGCCGCCGTGGCCGGCTGTCCGCACATCACCGTGCCCGCGGGTTTCGTCTTCGGCCTGCCGGTGGGGCTCTCCTTCGTCGCCGGTCCCTGGCAGGAGGCCCAGCTCCTGCCCCTGGCCTACGCCTTCGAGCAGGTCCGCCAGGCCCGGCGGGTGCCGAGGTTCCGCGCCACGGCCGAGGAGAAGGCCTGATTGACAGCCCCCTGGCTGGGCACGACCCTGGGGATTCGGCTCAAGGAGAACCCATGAAGCACATGTTGCTCGCCCTTTTCCTCGCCTCGTCCGTGCTGGCCGTGGCCCAGACGCCCGCCCCGGCCCCGCAGACCCGGGCCGAGAAGAAGGCGGCCAAGAAGGCCGAGAAGAAGGCCGCCCAGGAGGCGAAGGCCGCGCCCGCCCCCGTGGCCAAGCCCGCTCCGGCCCCGGTACCAGCCCCTGCAGCGGCCGCCAAGCCCGTGGCCGCGGCACGCCCGGCCGCCGCCGCCAAGACGATCCCCGCCGCCACGGCCATCGTGGCGAACAAGGATTCCAAGACCTTCCACCGGGCCGACTGCACCTTCGTCGCCAAGATGAAGCCCGCCAACCGCGTGGCCTTCGCCAACGCCGCCGAGGCCGCCAAGGCGGGCTACAAGCCCTGCAAGGTCTGCAAGCCCCAGTAGCCTCACCGAAGTCCAGACCAGGAGGTTCCCATGAAGCTCATGCTCCCGCTGCTGCTGACCGTGTCCGCGGCCCTCTCCGCCCAGATCCCCACCAAGGAGGATCTGAAGGGCAAGGCTGATGCGATGGTGGACAAGGGCAAGGCCAAGGCCGACGAGAAGGCCGACCAGGCCAAGGCCAAGTCGGACAAGAAGGCCGCGGACGCCAAGGCCAAGGTGGATGCCAAGGCCGGCGGCGTGCCCGTGGCCGGGGACAAGGTGAAGGCCGCCACCGCCAAGGGCGAGGGCGCTGCCCAGGCCGGCAGCGACAAGGCGAAGGGCAGGACCCGGAAGGGCACGGAGAAGGGGGCCACGAAGGCCAAGGCCGTGGCCGAGAAGGTCGCCAAGTAGTCGTCCGCCACGGGGCTCTGGACAGGGGTGCCCCAGGGCGCCCCTGTGAGGTATCCGTCAGGCGTTGGGTGGCACCCAGCCGAGCTTCTCCTTCAGCAGCGCAAGGGTCTCCCGGGCCACGGCGTCCGCCTCCTCGGCTTCAATGCCCCCGTGGTTCCGGGCATCCTCGCCCAGGGGATGCATCCGCTTGATGATGGGCAGGGGCTCCAGCCGGAGGTATTCCTGGAAGCTGGGCTTCCCGGTCCGTAGCACCATCACCTGCCCCGTGAGGACGCCGGGACGGTAGCCGAGGCGGTCCACCTGCTGTTCGTAGTTGGATTTCGGCCCGACCGCACTGTGGATGAGGCCGAAGGGCGAGCCCGTCGCGACCGAACTCAGCTGGTCCATGGTGCGGTCCCGCTTGGCTTCGGATTCGGATTGGGAGGAGCGGCTCCCGACCATCACGATCAGGTGGATGCGGTCCGGGTCGGACGGCGAGGCATCCGCGGTGAGTCCGCGGCCGAAGCGCTCATGGAAGGCGGAGAGATAAACACGCTTGAGCTCGGCCTGCCCTGGACCCTCCGGCAGGGACACTTCCAGATCCAGAACCGGAGCAGGCTGCTGGCGCAGGACAGCCGTGGAGGGGCGTCCACAGGCCAGGAGCAGAGGCATGAGCAGGAACAGGGCCTTCGATGTCATGTCCGACCTCGAATGGGGACGATGCGCCTGGGCGTGATTCAGTCCTTCTTCCGCGGGAACTGCCGATCGTAGGCTTCCTGGGCGTACTCGCTGGGGGGCACGCTGAACCGGCGCTTGAAGGCGCGCGTGAAGGCGCTGGCGTCGTAGAAGCCGAGGATCTTGGCCACGTCGCTGGGGCGCTCGCCGTTGGCCAGCAGGGTCACGGCGCGCTGCAGGCGCCGCTCGATGAGGTACTGGTGGGGCGTGGTGCCGGTGGCCTCGCGGAACAGGCGGATGAAGTGGTCCGGCGTGCAGCGGGCCATGGTGGCCAGCTCGGGCACGCTGTTCTTGGAGCCGATCTGGGCCTCCATGTGGTCCAGCACCAGCTGCAGGGTGGAGCGGTTCAGGCGGTAGGGGAAGCGGCCCCGGTCCTCCTTCTCCGTGAGGCGGGCCAGCTCGGCGCCAAGCAGGATGAGGAAGAGCTCCCGCGTCATGAGCTGCACGCCGTCGGGATTGCTCAGCTCCTGCGTGAAGATGTTGAAGAGCTGCTTGAGGCTGAGGCTCCGCAGCACGGCGAAGCTGGCCTCCTGCCACTTGCGGGGCGGGTTCTGCAGCGAGGAGAGCAGGGGCTCGGGGAAGGGCCCCTCCAGGAACAGGGCCGTGAACCCGAAGTGGGTGCTGGGGTGGTGGCGCTTCAGCGTGTGGCCGAAGCCCGGCAGCAGCAGGGCCAGGTCGCCGGAGCGGATGACGCCCTCCTCGCGGTCCTCGCCCGTGCAGACGCGCACGGCATGCGTGGGCTGCAGCAGGGTCCACGCGTCACGCGAAGGCAGCAGCTTCGCGGGGACAGGATCCCGCTTGAGGAGGGCCAGCTTCAGCGGGCCGCTGGTGAAGGTCTGGAGATTCTTGGCTTCTGATTCGGTCATGGTGGGGGAAGAAATAGACATACCCATCGGGGTGCCCAGGAAGGATGACAGGAAATCTTCCCAGCGGGCATGGAAATTTAACAAACCCCTCGACTATCCCCTGGCCGGGACCGATTCCAGGCTCCGGAAGACCCCAACGCCCCCCGTGGGACCGAGGCGCGGATCCACCGCCCGCTCAGGATGCGGCATCATGCCCAGGACGTTCCCGCGGACATTCACGATGCCCGCGATGCCGTTCATGGCGCCGTTGGGCACATGGGCCTCGCCGATCTCGCCCGCTGGGGAGCAGTAGCGGAAGGCCACGCCACCGCGGGCCTCCAGGTCCGCCAGGTCCGCGGGCTCCAGGGTGAAGTTCCCCTCGGCGTGGGCGATGGGCACCCGGAACACCTCGCCGGCCTTCATGGCGGCGGTGAAGGGCAGGTCGGTCCGCTCCACCCGCAGGTGGACGTCCTGGTGGATGAACCGGAGGGTGGCGTTGCGGAGCAGGGCGCCGGGCAGCAGCTGGGCCTCGCACAGGATCTGGAACCCGTTGCAGACGCCCAGCACCAGGCCGCCCTGGTCGGCGTGGCGCTTCACGTCCGCCATGATGGGCGCCAGGGCGGCGATGGCGCCGCAGCGCAGGTAGTCGCCGTAGCTGAAGCCGCCGGGGATGAAGACCAGATCGGTGCCTTCGGGCAGGCGGGTCTCCTGGTGCCAGACGGGGATCGTGTCCCAGCCGAACACCGTCCCGCAGGCGTGGAGAGCATCGTGGTCGCAGTTGGAGCCGGGGAAGACCGGCACGGCCACCCGCATCAGAGCACCTCGATGGAGGCCTTCTCCATCACGGGATTGACCAGCAGCTTGTCGCACATGGCCTGGGCCTGGGCCTTCACCTCGGCGGGATCGGTGCCGGGGACGTCCATCTCGATGAGCCGGCCGATGCGGACATGGTCCACCGCGAACCCGAAGCCGTGGAGGCCCTGCTCCACCGCCTTGCCCTGGGGATCCAGGATCCCCGGCTTCAACTGCACCGACACGCGCACCTTCATGGCCCCTCCGCGCCTCCAGTGTAACCCGGAAGCCGCGTCAGCCCTCGCCGTCCCAGCGGTGGGCCTCGAGATCCAGGTTCCCCTGGTCGTCCACGGCGATGCCCTCCTCGCGCAGGCGGCCGATCTGCTCCATGGCGCCCCACCAGCGGCCCCGGCTGGGCACGTAGCCCCGGGTGTTCACGACGCGGTGCCAGGGCAGGTCCGTGCCTTCCGGGAGGCCCGAGAGCACCATGCCCACCTGCCGGGGACGCTGGGGGAAGCCCGCCAGCAGGGCCACCTGCCCGTACGAGGCCAGGCGGCCCTGGGGAATGCGCACCACCACCGCCAGCACGGCCATGCGGAAATCCCGCGGCGCCGAAGGCGCCTCGATGCGCCGGCCGGCGCGCTTCGGCGGTGCCCCCACGCTAGGCCTGGACGCCGGGGCGCTGGTCCGCCGGCACCCGGGTGCGGAAGCCGCCCTCGTAGCTGTGCCAGTGGCCCAGGGTCTCTTCGGGATAGGCCCAGCACCAGTAGCCGTCGCCGGAATCGAAGTCCACCAGCCAGAGGCCCTTCACCTCGGCCTCCAGGTCCTGCATGGCGTGCTGCCAGCTCTGGACCAGGATCTGGAGGCGTTCCCGCAGGGCCTCGGTGCGGGCCTCGTCCTTCTCGTCCTCCGCCTGGCGCAGCTCCTCGGCCAGGCTGGAGGCCAGGCTGTACACCGGCTCCGTCATGGCCTTCACCTGGGGCATGAGCGCCTGGGCTTCCTCGAGGGTGAAAATGCGGCCCATGGTGCCTCCCGTGTCCCATGATAAGCCGTCCGCGAACCCGGTGCCGCCGGGGGGCGGCTAGGATGAATCCATGCGGTTCGTCCCCCTCGTCTCCTCCGGCCTCGATCCAGGTCCCTGGCGCGCCCTGGGCCCGGTGGCCCTGCGCTGGGAGGGGGAACCCGATCCCCGCTGGGAGGCGGAGGCCTTCCGCGGGTTGCCCATCCACACGGTCCACCTGCCGGGGGTGGCGCCGGTGGTCGAGGCCCTCTCTGTGCTCCAGCGGCGGAACCTGGGCCCGGACTTCCTCGTGGTGCCCGTGGTCCGTCCGGCGAACCGCGAGGCGGGGTTCCGCTTCCTGGGCGACCTGGAGGCCCTCCTGGAGGCCACGTCCGGTCGGGATGTGAAGCTGGCTCTGCGGTTGGAGTCCGGCGCCACGGGTCAGGTGCTCGACCTCCTGCGCCAGGCCCGCTGCGAGGCCGTGGGTTTCTGCTGGCACGCGGGCTGCGAGGACCTGGAGGCCCTGGCGGACCGGCTCTGGACCGGGGTCTGCGAGCCCGGCGCGGATCTGCGCCCGCTGCAGCGCCTGGGGTACCGCTGGGACATGGCCCTGCCCGCCACGGATCCCGATCGCTACCGCCGCGAGGCCGCGGCCCTGGAGGCGACCCATCCCCCCGTGCTCTTCCCCGCCGAGATGCCGGCCACGGCCCTGGGCCGCCCGGTGGTGCCCGATCCGGAGGTGGTGCTGGGGAAGCACTGGGACCGCCCATGAGCGGCACCCTCCTGGTCGTCGCCGGGGAGGATTCCGGGGATCTCCACGGCGCCGAGTTGTTGCGCGAGCTGAGGGCCCGGCGGCCGGACCTCCGGATCATCGGCGTGGGCGGACCCCGCATGGGCCCCTTCCTCGACCGCAAGCTGGCGGACGTGAAGGACCTGGCCGTGGTGGGCTTCGTGGAGGTGATCAAGCACCTCCCCGCCCTGAACCGGCTCTTCAAGGGCCTCCTCGCCGCCGCGGAAGAGGAGGCCATCGCCGGTGCCCTCCTCATCGACTACCCGGGCTTCAACCTGCGCCTGGCGAAGGCCCTGCGGAAGCGGATGCCCGGGGTCGGTCTCCATCAGTACGTGTGCCCCCAGGTGTGGGCCTGGAAGAAGGGGCGCATCCCCGACCTGGGTCGCACCCTGGACACCCTCTACTGCCTCTTCGATTTCGAGCCGGCCCTGTTCGAGGGCTACCCGGTGGACGCGCGGTTCGTGGGCCATCCCCTGGTGGAAGTCGTGAAGCCCGAATGCGACCGCGCGGCCTTCTTCGCGCGGACGGGGCTGGATCCGACCTGGCCCGTGGTGGCCCTCCTGCCCGGCAGCCGGAAGGGGGAGGTGGCCTCGCTCCTGCCGCCCATGGCCGAGCTGGTCCGGCGCTGGGCCCACGAGCGGCCGACGGTGCAGTGGGTGCTGCCCGTGGCCTCCACGCTCGATCCCGCCTTCGTGCGCACGCACCTGGGGCCCGCCCCCGTGATGCTCCTGGAGGGGTTGACCTATGCCGCCCGGGCCCACGCCGATGCGGCCCTGGTGGCCTCGGGCACGGCCACCCTTGAGACCGCCCTGCTGGGCACGCCCTTCGCCATCCTCTACAAGCTGAACCCCCTCACCTATCAGATGGCGAAGCGGGTGGTGAAGCTGCCCCACATCGGCCTGGCGAACGTGGTGGCCCGGCGGGAAGTGGCGCCGGAGCTGCTCCAGGCAGAGGTGAACGTGGACCGGATGACCCGGGAGCTGACCCGGCTGCTGGATCCCGCCGAGGCCCCGGCCATCCGGGCGGGCCTGGCCGAGGTCCGCGGCCACCTGGGCGAACCCGGCGCCGCGGGGCGCGTAGCGGAACACCTGCTCGCCAGCATTCCCCAGAAATCCCTTCAGGATTCCAGGACCTCGGGGTAGGTTGGGCGCCAACCGTCCCCCGGAGGTCCCATGCGAAGCCCCCTGCTGCCCCTGGCAGCCCTGCTCGTCCTTCCCCTCGCCGCCCAGGCCAAACCGGCCGTCCATCCCGGGGCCCAGTCCGGGCCCCACACCATCGGTCCGAAGCCCGATGATCCGAGGCAGGCGCGGCCCGCCGGGAAAACCGGGGCCCAGGCCATCGGGCCGAAGCCGGACGATCCGAAGCAGGTGAAGCCCGCGGGGAGGACCGGCACCCAGGCCATCGGGCCCAAGCCGGACGATCCCCGGCAGGCGAAGCCCGCCCAGACCGCGCCGAAGGCGGCTCCCCGCAAGGATGGCATCAAGCGCTGAAGGCGCCTCAGCGGCGGGCCGGGCGGTCGGTGGACGGCACCCCCGGCAGCCGCTGGATCCGCAGGGGGAAGGCGTCCTTGAACGCCCGGCGCAGCTCTTCCGGCGCCTCCTTCCAGGCCTGGAGGGCCCGGGCCCGGGTGGGGAAGGCG
>JAJYBX010000061.1 GCA_021778785.1 Acidobacteriota bacterium | reverse complement strand
CCTCACGCTCCGGAACGCCTACCTGAATGAGGGGCTGCAGGTGGACAACGACGGCTGGTTCCCCATGGCCACCCTGGGCCTCGGCCTCGACGTGTACCTGTCGGAGCGCCGCACCTGGTACGCCGAGCTGGGCGCCAGCTACGCCTGGGCCCGCCTCAAGCACACCGTCCCCGCCAGCGGCACCCTCGCCCCTGGGCCCACCGTCACCGCCGACACCGATTCCACCGGGCCCTGCGTGTGGATCGGGATCGGGCGGCGGTTCTGAGGGAGGGCTGTCGCGATCCCACGCCACGCTGGATCCCGGGCACGCGCGCATGGCCGGGGCGAGTCCGGATCTCGCCGACGCCTCCGACCGCCGGATCGACCCACTCCGGGCTGATTCGGACTGCCCGGCTTCGCCGGGCCGGTCTTTCTCCGGCAGGGCATCAAGTCCTCCCTCCGAAATCCCACTCGACGCTGGATCCTGGCCGCGCCTGCGCGGCCGGGGCGAGTCCGAATCTCGCCGACGCCTCCGACCGCCGGATCGACCCATCCGGGCTGATTCGGACTGCCCGGCTTCGCCGGGCCGGTCTCGCTCCGGCGCGACAGAGGCTCCGCCTCCGCAAGGCACGCGCGGGAGCGCCCTCAGGGGGAGGGCGCGTCAGGCGGAGGGTCGCGCCTCCACGATCCCACTCGACGCTGGATCCTGGCCGCGCCTGCGCGGCCGGGGCGAGTCCGAATCTCGCCGACACCTCCGACGGTCGGACTGACCCACTCCGGCCGATTCGAACTGCCCGGCTTCGCCGGGCCGGTCTCGCTCCGGCGCGACATCAAGTCGCGCCTCCACGATCCCATTCGCGAGTCCGAATCTCGCCGGCGGGCGCCTGTCGGAACCCATTGGTCGGAGCGGCGAGATTCGAACTCGCGACCCTCTGCTCCCAAAGCAGATGCGCTACCAGGCTGCGCCACGCTCCGACGTGGGTCCAGGATACCTCAAGGACCCGGCGGGGGTGGAGGCGGGTGCTGGGGGCTACTTGGCGCCGACGGCGACGCTGCGGAGGTTCAGGCCGTGGCGCTGGAGGTCGAAGATCTGGCCTGCGAGGCCGATCGCCAGCTGGGTCTCCAACTCCTCCCGGCCCCGCTTGGTGGCGCCGGCGGGGGGCATGGCCGCGATGGCGGCGGGGGTGAGGCTGCGGGACCAGGCCAGGTCCAGGGCGAAGGACACGCGCTTGTCCTGGCTGCTGAGTTCGCCGGCCACGTGGCTCATCTGGCCGTTGGGGCCGTAGCCGATGCGCAGCCAGCCGGGGCCCTCGAAGCCGCGGCTGCTGTTGCTGAGGTTCACGGCCTCCAGGTGGTTCCCGGCGGTGTAGGAGAAGTCCATGCGGGTCTGAACGCCCTGCTCATCGTTGCGGAAATCCATGCGGTAGGGGAGGTGGGTGACCTTGTCCACCAGCACCACCAGGTGCCCGCGCCGCCAGAAGCCCAGGCTCTGGGCCAGGCTCTGTTCCCGCTTCTTCGAGTCCCAGGGCTGGGTCGGCGCGTGGAAGACGATGCGCTGGAGGGTGCGGCCGCCGGCGGCCTCCTCCCCGCCCAGGCTGGGCTTGAAGACATTCCCGTCCAGGTAGACGGCCTTGATGTCGTTGAGGGTCTGCCGGAACCAGGCCATGTAGGTGAGGGGCGCGTCGGAGGGGGGCAGGTCCACGCGGGTGGTGTAGGCGTTCTGCTCCTTGCTGTAGAGGAAGCCGCGATCGCCGCGCCGGGCGTAGAGCAGGTTGCCGAAATCGCCCGCCAGGTTCGTCCGGAAGTCGCCGTTGGCGAAGTAGGTGCCCTTGACCAGAAGGTTGGCCTGCCCGCCCTTGCTGTCGGCCTTCATGGCGCCCTGGCTGAGCTGGTCCACCTTCCGGTTCACCGCGGCACCACTGAGGGCGATGCCGAGGGTCCCCTGGACCTCGACGGCGGTCACGCCCTGGTAGGGCTGCCCGAACCAGCCGGCATCCACCGCGTCCAGGGTCTGCATGAAGGCCTGCCGGGCCGCATCGGCGCTCTTGGCGGCGCCCTGGGCCATCAGCAGGCCGGCCACGAGGAGGAGGGGGAGGGACTTCAGACGCATGGAGACTCCGGTTCAGCGACGGGGATGCTTGGAAGGGCGCTTCGGTTCCGGCCGCTCGGCGGCAAAACAGGCCCGGCACAGCGCCTTGGCGGGATCCTCGGGCACGAAGGGCAGGTATTCCTGCGTTCCGCACCGGACGCAGGTGATGTGGGTGAGGATGCGGGCCCCGTCCTTCCCCCCCCGCTGGCGGGCGAAGGAGCGGCGGTAGCAGTCGGGGCAGAGGAAGAACTTCTTGCCGCTCTCCAGGTGGAACTTGATCCCGCACTCGGCGCAGATCTTCTCCCTGGGCGCGGAGGGCTCCGGGGGCGCCACGGGGACGCGCTTGGTCAGGAGGACGGGCGGGCCGGCGGGGGCGGCCCCCTGGGCCCGGGTCGCGGCCTCGTCGGGGGCCGGGTCCCCGGGGACCGGATCGGGCAACGGAGAAGGCCTTCTGATCATCTGCTTGGGTTCCAGTCGGCCCCGCGGCCGAAGGTCCAGGGTAGCCCATCGGGCCCCCCCGGGCGAGGCTGGATGCCAGGAAATCCGGGCCTTTGTCACAGGGACAGCCACACTTCTGTCACGGGGAGGCCCCCGCTCCCGCGGGAAGGGCCCCCCTGCCATGCTGGGGACATGGACACCGCCGACCAGCTGCTGGAGCCCCTGCGCCGCGGGCATCCGCGGGCCCTGGCCCGGGCCATCTCCTGGATGGAGAACGGGCACCCGGAAGCGCGGGCCCTCATGGCCTCGCTCTGGCCCCAGCTGGGCCGGGCCACGGTCGTGGGGCTGACGGGCTCGCCCGGGGCCGGCAAGAGCACCCTCACGGACCAGCTCGCGCGCGCGCTCCGCGCGGAGGGCCGGAAGGTGGGCATCCTCGCCGTGGACCCGACCTCGCCCTTCAGCGGCGGCGCCATCCTGGGCGACCGCATCCGCATGCAGAAGATCGCCGCCGATCCGGGCATCTTCATCCGCAGCATGGCCACCCGCGGCGCCCTGGGCGGCCTGGCCCGGGCCACCCAGGACGCCATCGACCTCCTGGACGCCGCCGGCTTCGACACGGTGATCGTGGAGACCGTGGGCGTGGGCCAGGATGAGGTGGACGTGGTGAGCTGCGTGCACTCCTGCTGCGTGGTGCTGGTGCCCGGCATGGGCGATGAGATCCAGGCCATCAAGGCCGGCATCATGGAAGTGGCCGATCTCTTCGTGATCAACAAGGCCGACCGCGAGGGCGCCGACCAGGTGGAGCGCGAGATCGAGGCCATGAAATCCCTCTCCCCGCCCCGGGACTGGGATCCGCCGGTGCTCCGCACGGTGGCGGCGCAGGGCGACGGGGTGGCCGCCCTCCTGGAGGCGATCCGGGCCCACGGCGCCTGGCTCCGGGCCCACGGCGGCCTGGCCCGCAAGGCCCGGGAGCGGGCGCGGCTGCGCTTCGAGTCCCTGCTGGCCGAGGTGGCCGTGCGCCAGGCCAAGGCCCAGGCCGGCCCGGCCCGCGTGGAGGCCGCCATCCAGGCCATCGCCGAGGGTCGCGCCGATCCCTATGCCGCCGTGGCCGACATCCTGGGCGAAGGCTGAGCAAAGCGGAGTCCGGCCCCGCTTCGCGCGTGGGGCCTCCCGCCCCTCCACCCGGGATCCCGGGTGTTATCCTGTTTTTGACAACTGGGCGCGTTGAACGTGGCACAGAGATCGAGGGGAACCTCCCGATGGACTCCACGCTGCCGGATCGCATCGCCTTCCTGGGCGGATACCTGCCGCGGCTCTGCGGCATCGCCACCTTCACCCATGATCTCTGCGAGGCCGTGGCCGAGGCGGCCCCGGTTTCCCACTGCTACGCCGGCGCGGTGAACGACCGCATCGAGGATTACGACTATCCTCCCCGCGTCCGCTTCGAACTCGACGAGAAGGACCTGGACTCCTACCGGCGCGCAGCCGACTTCCTGAATTTCGACAATGCGGACGTGCTGTGCGTCCAGCACGAATTCGGCATCTACGGCGGGCCCGCCGGAAGCCATCTGCTGGCCCTCCTCAAGGAAGTCCGCATGCCCGTGGTGACCACGCTCCACACGGTGCTGCGCGAGCCGAACCCCGAACAGCGGAAGGTGATGGAGGAACTGCTCCGGCGCAGCGACCGCCTCGTGGTGATGGCCCGCAAGGGTGCGGAGATCCTGCGCGATACTTACGGGGTCCCCGACAGCAGGGTGGACATCATCCCGCACGGCATCCCGGACATGCCCCTCCTCGATTCGAGCTTCTACAAGGCGCAGTTCGGGGTGGAAGGCCGGAAGGTTCTGCTCACCTTCGGGCTCCTCGGGCCGGGCAAGGGCATCGAGTACGCCATCGAGGCGCTACCCGAGATCGTGAAACGGCATCCAAACGTGGTCTACCTCGTGCTGGGGGCCACCCATCCCCATCTCGTGGCCCGCGAGGGTGAGAGCTACCGCCTCGGCCTGGAGCGTCTGGCCGAGGACCGCGGGGTGAAGGATCACGTCATCTTCTACAACCGCTTCGTCTCCCTCGACGACCTGAAGGAGTTCATCGGCGCCTCGGACATCTACCTCACGCCCTACCTCAACGAGGCCCAGATCACCTCGGGCACCCTGGCCTATGTCTTCGGGGCCGGCAAGGCCGTGGTCTCCACGCCCTACTGGCACGCCCAGGAACTGCTGGCCGACGGGCGGGGCATCCTGGTCCCCTTCCGCGACCCGCGGGCCATCGCCGAGGGCGTGTGCGCCTACCTCGACGATCCAGTCCTCCTGCAGGGGACCCGGGAGGAGGCCCACCGGCTCGGGCGCGGGATGATCTGGCCGGCGGTGGCGCAGCGTTTCCTCGAATCGTTCCAACGGGCCCGCAGCGAGCGGAGGGTCGCGCCCAGGGCGGCCTTCGCAGGGTGGACGCTGGCCAGCCGGCCCTACGACCTGCCCCCCCTCCGCCTCGACCATGTCCTCCGCATGAGCGACGGCACCGGGATCCTCCAGCACGCCACGTTCACCGTGCCCAACTTCCACGAGGGCTACTGCACCGACGACAACGCCCGGGCCTTCATCCTCTGCAACCTGCTGGACGAACTCGGCGGGCGCCCTCCCTCGGAGAGCCTGGACCGCCTTGCCACGAGCTACCTCGCCTTCCTCGCCGCCGCCCTGAACCAGGGGACGGGCCGCTTCCGCAATTTCATGAGCTACGGCCGGCAATGGCTGGAGGACTCGGGCAGCGAGGACAGCCACGCCCGGGCGCTGTGGGCGGCGGGTTCCGGCGCGAGCCGCTCCCGCAACGAGGGCCACCGGAAACTGGCGGCCCTGCTCTTCGAACGGGGCCTGCCCATGACGGAGTCCTTCTCCTCCCCGAGGGCCTGGGCCTTCACCCTGCTGGGGATCCACGAGTACCTGCGCCGTTTCCCGGGCCAGGTGCTGGCGGAGACCCTGCGGGAGCGGTTGACGGCCCAGCTCGTCCGGTTGTGGGAGGACTGCGCCACCGAGCACTGGCCGTGGTTCGAGCCGATCGCCACCTACGACAACGCGCGCCTCAGCCAGGCCCTGCTCGTGAGCGGCCAAGTCATGCCCCATCCCCGGGCCCTGGAGATCGGCCTCAAGTCTCTGGGCTGGCTGGCCTCCGTGCAGAAGACCCAGGCCGGCCACTTCCGGCCCATCGGCAGCGACGGCTTCTACGAGCGGGATGGGGGCCACGCCTACTTCGACCAGCAGCCCGTGGAGGCGCAGGCGATGGTCTCGGCCTGCCTCGAGGCCTTCCGCGCCACCCGGGATCCCGCCTGGTCCCGGGAGGCCAAGCGGGCTTTCGAGTGGTTCCTGGGCCGCAACGACCTCGGCCTGCCGCTCTACGACTCCAGCACCGGAGGCTGCGGCGACGGACTGCACCACGATCGGGTCAATGAGAACCAGGGTACGGAATCGACCCTCGCCTTCCACCTCTCCCTCGCCGAAATGAGCTTCGCCGAGCACCCCATCGCCGCCCAGGCGAGCAAGGACCCATGACCCCCCTCACGCTTCGCCATCACGACGTTTCGCTCGTTCCCGAGAGCGCCCGGGTCATCCTCCGGCCCTTCATCCCCTCCCATGTCCAGCGCATCACCACCATCATCGGCCGCGCCCTTGCCCTGAGCGAGGAGGATGCCGCCCGGGAACTGGAGGCCGTGCTCCGGGAATTCGACTCCCGGCACCTCGACCTGGAGTCGCCCCTCCTGGCGACCTTCGAACGGGTGGCTTCCCACGTCTTCACCCAGCGTCCCCTCTCCCGCGCCCGCCGCCTGCTCATCGGCGCCCTCTTCTCTGGGGAATACGCACTGGAATCCGCCGCCCTCTTCAATCCCTCCATCGTTCCCCATCCTGATCAGGGTGGCCTTCCGGAGGGTTCCCTGCGGTTCATCCTGAGCCTGCGGGCCACCGGCGAAGGGCACATCTCCTCCATCGAGTTCCGCACCGGCCTGATCGGCCCCGATGGAAACCTCAGCCTGGACCCCGTCTCCCGCTACGTGACGGTTCCGGAAGTGGACCCCAACCCGAGCTACAAGAAGGGGCCGTTCCTCGTCAAGCTGCACGAGATGGGCTTCGACAACGCCCATGCCGCAGCCGTCCTGGAACCGCTCCGGGAGGACTTCTCCCGGAGCGACCTCGACCGGAGCATGCTCCGCCTCCGGCGGGAGGCCCGGCCCGTCACCCAGGACCTCAAGAACACCCTCCACGGCATCCAGTGGCTCGCCGAATCCAACTACGAGATCGACTTCTCTCCCGGGCTGGCCATGGGTGAGCGGGCGCTCTTCCCCGTCTCGTCGAACGAGAGCCACGGCATCGAGGACGCCCGCTTCGTCCGCTTCGTGGAGGACGACGGGACGGTGATGTACTACGCCACCTACACGGCCTACAACGGGCGATCGGTCCTCCCCCAGCTCATCGAGACCCGGGACTTCCTCCACTTCCGCGTGCTCACCCTCAATGGCGCGGCGGTGCAGAACAAGGGCATGGCGCTCTTCCCCCGGCGGATCGATGGCAGCTACGCGATGCTCTCCCGGCAGGATGACGAGAACCTCTTCATCATGTTCTCGGACAATCCCCACTACTGGAGCGAGGCGGAACCCCTCCTGCGTCCCGCGGAGCTGTGGGAATCCGTGAAGGTCGGGAACTGCGGATCGCCCATCGAGACCGAGGCCGGCTGGCTGGTGATCACCCACGGCGTCGGACCCATGCGCAGATACTGCATTGGCGCGGCACTGCTCGACCTCCAGGATCCCCGGAAGGTGCTCGGCCGCCTGCGTGAACCCCTCCTGGTGCCGGAGGGCACGGGAAGGGAGGGCTATGTGCCGAACGTCGTCTACAGCTGCGGCGCGCTCGTCCACGGCCGGGAGCTCGTCCTCCCCTATGCCATGAGCGACCGGGTCACCGCCATCGTGGGCCTTCCCCTCGACGACCTGCTGGCGCTTCTGCAGGCCTGATTCCTCCACCTGCGGCCCTGCCCAGAGGCACCCGGGCCAGGGCTTGAGTCCTCCGCCCGGGTCCCGATAAGCCGGGCATGAGCTCCCCCGGCCTGAACAAGGAGGACCCCGAAGCCATCCGGATGGTCTTCCAGCGCCTCTGCCTGTCCGGCGGCTCCGTGCGGCTGGCCTTCGGGGCCTTCCACGGCGAGTTCCGCCTCCTGGCCGAGGCGCCGGACCGCCTCGTCGTGGGCCTGGATGACGTGACGCGGGGCCAGTGGCAGGTCAAGCCCGGCGTCCGCCTCACCCTGGGCCTCGCGGACCGGGGCCTGCCCTTCGAGGCGGTGGTGGAGTTCCTGGGTCACGGCCGCTTCCAGGGCCTGGAGGCCTGCCGCCTCGCCCCGCCGCGCCTGCTGCGGGCCACGGAGGCCCACCGGCTGGCGGACTACGTGCCCGACCGGCCCGTGGCCTGCTCCTTCGCCGACCAGCAGAGCAACGTGAAGGACGGCGCCGCCCTGGCCTTCGGCATGGACGGCCTGGAGCTGTCGCCCCCCGAGCACGTGGCGAGCCTGCCCCAGGTCCTGCGCCTGAACGCCACCTCCACCGTGGAATTCCGCATCGCGGGGAACGTCAGCCTCGTGATGCCCGTGCGCGTGGCCTACTTCGGGGACCGGTTCTGGGGGATGCGCTTCGCCGACACCCTGGACCCCCAGCTCCTGGGCCGCTACCGGCAGTGGCTGCAGGAGGCCCGCCGGGCCCAGGCCCAGCAGGACCTCAAGGGCTTCGATCCGGGGGGGTCGGAGACCCGGCCCCAGACCCGGGAGACCGGGCTCTCGGGGCCCCGGATCCGCCTCCACTCCGACCGGGACCCCCTGATCCTCGTGCTGGCCGAGGGGGAGGCCTTCCCCGCCCGGCTCACCGAGGCCGTGGGACGGA
>JAJYBX010000060.1 GCA_021778785.1 Acidobacteriota bacterium | reverse complement strand
CGCCGCAGGGTCTCGTGGTTGCGGAAGCGCCGGCCTTCGCGGAGGGCGTCCAGGAGTTCCCGGGAGGCGGGCAGCAGGTCCTCGGGCACGATCAGGGAGGGGGGCTGCCCGATGGCCTCGTCGGCGCGGTAGCCATAGAGGGCCTCGGCCCCTGCGTTCCAGTCGGTGATGGTGCCGTCCATGTCCGCGGTGTAGATGGCGTCCTCCGTGGATTCCACGAGAGCGGCCAACCGCCGGCTGCGGGCCTCGAGCCGCTTCTGCTCGGACAGGTCCCGGAAGAGGATCACGGTCATCTGTTCGCCGGCCAGGTTGGTGAAGATCGTGGACACGGTCTCGGCGGGGTAGGTGGTCCCGTCCTGCCGCTGGTACGTGAGCTCGCCCCGCGCATGGCCAGTCCTCCGGCGTTCTTCGAGGAAGGCTTGGAGCCGTGGCTCGGAGGTGACCACCATCCCCTCCCGGCCCCGGGCGCAGATCTCGGCCTCCGTGAAGCCGGTGATCCGGCATGCGGCGGGATTGGCGGCCAGGATCGCGCCTCCGGGCGAGGTGAGCAGGATGGCCTCGGCGCTGTTCTCGAAGATGGCCCGGAAGCGGAACTCCTCCTCCCGGAGCTGGGACTCCATGCGGCACCGCTCCGTGGTGTCGCGCCAGGTGACCGCGAAGCCGTCTCCCAGCCGGGTGGCCCGGAAATCGAAGGCACGTTGCAGCCGATGGCCGCCGTACTCGTCCTCGTAGACCAGCGTCTCCCGGGCCAGGGGCTCGCCGGTCTCGACGACGTGGCGGTAGGCCTCCAGCAGGTCGCCCTGGTGGCTGGGCAGCAGCTCCAGCAGCCGCCGCCCCAGCGTCTCCTCCCGGGTCCGCTGGTTGAGGAGGCATCCGGCTGCATTGATGTAGTCGTAGCGGAAATCCTCGATCTCCCCGGTGGGGCCGCGGATGGCGGTCAGGATGGCGAAGCCGTCCAGGAGGGTCTCCAGGCAGGTCCGGAACCTGGCCTCTGGGCCGGGGTCCATGCGCTCCAGACGCCGGTTCAGAGCCTCCAGCTGGGCTTCCAGGTCCTGGCGGGAGGGATGGGTGGCCATGGGCGTCCTCAGGGTGACGACCGCGCAAGCGGGGCGCGGAGGGTGAGTGTGGAGCCGTACCGGCCCGGGAGGAGGGTGCCGCACCATCCGCACCGTCCCTCCGCATCCAGGTTCCAGTCCAGCAGCCGGTAGCCGTCCCGCCGGATCACCGTGGAACCGCAGCCGGGGCAGGGGGTGGCTTCGCCCTCGGGATCCCGGACGTTGCCGGTGTAGACGAACCGCAGTCCCGCCTCCCGGGCGAGGGCGTGGGCGCGGCGCAGGGTGGCGGGTGGCGTGGGGGGGCGGTCCAGCATCCGGTGGGCGGGGTGGAAGGCGCTGAGGTGGAGGGGCACGTCCGGGCCCAGCTCGGTGGCGATCCAGGCGCAGAGCCGCCGGATCTCGTCCTCGGCATCGTTCAGGCCGGGAATCAGGAGGGTGGTGATCTCCGTCCAGACGTCCGTCTCGTGGACGAGGTGGCGGAGGGTGTCCAGCACGGGCTGGAGGGACCCGCCGGCGATGCGCCGGTAGAAGTCCTCGCTGAAGGCCTTGAGGTCCACGTTGGCCGCGTCGAGGTGCGCGAAGAAATCCCGCCGGGCGGCGTCCTCCAGGTAGCCGGCCGTCACGGCCACCGTGGCGAGGCCCTCCGCGTGGCAGGCCTCGGCCACGTCCGAGACGTACTCCAGGAAGATGGCGGGCTCGTTGTAGGTGAAGGCCACGCTGCGGCAGCCCAGGTTCCGCGCGCTGGCGGCGATCTGTTCCGGCGTGGCCCGCTCCCGGAGGCGGCCCAGGTCCCTGGAGCGGGAGAGGTCCCAGTTTTGGCAGAAGCGGCAGGACAGGTTGCAGCCCACCGTGCCGAAGGACAGGACGCTCGATCCCGGCAGGAAGTGGTGGAGGGGCTTCTTCTCGATGGGGTCCACGCAGAAGCCGCTGGTCCGGCCGTAGGCGGCGAGGACGATGCGGTTCCCCTCCCGCCGGCGGACGGCGCAACGGCCGGCCTGGCCTTCGCGGAGGGCGCAGCCGTGGGGGCAGACGTCGCAGCGCAGGCGGCTGTCGGCCATGCGGTGCCAGTGCCGGGCGGGGTAGAGGAAGCCCGCGCCTGGGGGCCCCGTGAGCTCTGCCGCCGTGGGCGGGACGGGGCGGGGCTCATCGCGCCAGGCCTCGGCGGTGTAGGTCCAGGCACGGATCCCCGGGGACCAGAAGGCCGCGTGCCATCCCGCCTTGCGCTTGAGCGCCTGGAGGAAGGCCGCGGGATCCGGCAGGTCGTCCCAGACCTGGGGCAGGAAGGTGACGTTCCGGCCCTCGGATTCCAGGAGGAGCCCGTCCACGCCCGGGCGGAGCTGGCGGAGGAGGTCGGCCTCGCCCGCGCAGGCCAGGGGGCGCAGCGGGGAGAGGAGGGACACTTCCACGCCCAGGCGCGGAAGTTCCTCCCGCCGGAGCGGGTCGAAGCGGTGGTCGTGGAAGGCCGCGGCCCGGGCGTGATCGACGAGATCCTCCATGAGGGACCCGTGGGGGGAGAGGCTGCCCATGCACCCGCGAAGCTCCCCGTCCAGGGTGAGGGTCACGAAGCTGGCGCCGGGTTCGCCCGGATCCTCGCCGAGTCGGCACGGCGGGCCGCCCAGGGCTTCCGCGATGGCCTCCCGGGCCAGCTGCGCCAGGCGGTGGCCGTCCCGTTCAGGGATGGCCGGCGCCGGTCTCGAAGAAGGCGAAGGCGCCATAGCCGACGACCTCCTCCTGGCCTCCGGCCGTGTCGCCCGAACTCCGGAGGTCCAGGAGGGCGGGATGGAGATGCCTGCGCCGCGCGATTTCCAGGAGACCCGCCACGGGCGCGGAGCCGCAGGCGCGTTCGGAATCCAGGGTGGTGTCCAGACGGAGGATCATCCGGGCCGTCTCCTCGTCCACGGCCCGGCCCAGGCGGTAGGGGAGGTAGTGGGAGAGATCCGAGCTCGCGACGATCACCGTCTCGGCGCCGCCCCAGAGGGCCTCGATGGCCTCGGCCACCTGGAAGGGCGTGGCCTGGCCCACGGCCAGGGGCACCAGCTCAGCCTGCGGCGCCACCCGCTGCAGGAAGGGCACCTGGACTTCCAGGGAGTGCTCGGGGCGGTGGATGGCCTCGCTATGCCGGACCCAGGGGATCCTGGCGGCCGCGCCCGCATCGATGGACACCGGGCCCAGGGGGGTCTCGAAGGCCTCGGTTTCGGGCAGGGCCAGGCCCTGGAAGGCGGTGTGGTGGCTGGGGCCCAGCAGCACCACCCGCGTCAGGTTCGGGCCCTCGCGGAGCAGGCGGGCGTAGGCGCTGGCGGCCACGGGCCCGGAGTAGGCGTAGCCCGCGTGGGGCACGATCAGGGCCTTGGGCGTGGGCTCGTCGATGGGCACGTGGACGGCGTCGAGGAGCCGGTCCACCTCGTCCCGCAGGCGCTCGGGATCCTCCGGGTAGAACATGCCGGCGACGGCGGCAGGACGCAGGGTCAGCATGGAAACCTCCCATGAACGGCAGAGGTACGATGGGTCGCCCGCGGCCCAGCGCAAGGCGGGTGGGACTATTTCGGCCCCCGACTCAACGGATGCGCGACTCCGCGATCCCCTCGCTCAGGCGTCGGGTTCCGGTGCCGCGGCAGCGGGGCCCGGATCGTGGGGGAGGCTGCCGCGGGGGGAGCGGAAGTAGGCATAGGGCGTGGCGTAGAGGAAGTTCGACACGCGGGAGGTGTAGATGTCGGCGTAGCGCTCGATCTGCCGGGTGAGGTGGCTCTTGTCGTTGCCGGCCCGGGTGAGCAGGCCCCAGCGGGGGTTCACCAGTTCCGTGCCCGCCTTGGCCAGGGGGGCGATCTCGGCGTCGAGGGCCACCAGCTGGCCGCGGAGGTCGTGGATGCGGGCTTCCAGTCCCGCGGCGTCCGCGGCGGGGGCGGGCCCGTAGCCCGTGCGCAGCCGCTGCAGGGCCAGGCGCGTCCGCGAGAGCCGGGCCTCCATGGCCTCCTTCTCGCGCATCATGGCCACCAGCCGCTGCTCCGTCTCCCGGAAGCCCTCCAGGGCCGCCACCTCGCCCTCCAGCTCCCGCAGCACCAGGGCCGTCCGCCAGCTCAGGGCCCGCTTGCTCACGTGCACGTCGCCGAACATGTGGTCGCCCACGTAGAGGATCTCGTCGCCGGAGATGCCGAGGTCCCGTTCCACCTGGGCGGCGCTTCCACCCAGGTAGGCCCGGCCCGGGGCCAGGGGGCCCTCCAGGGGGCGCAGGAGGCCGTCCTCCGTGGCCACCTCGAAGAAGGGGCTGCGCTCGGTGAAGAAGGCGGGCTTCCGCGCGCTGACGATCACCAGGTCGAAGAGCTGGCGCCAGGTCATGCCCTTCGGAAGGAACCGGTCATAGGCGTAGGCCATCATCTTCGCCGTGAAGCTCCACTCGGAATTGGTGATGAG
The DNA here is from genome assembly GCA_021778785.1 of Acidobacteriota bacterium. Classification (GTDB taxonomy): domain Bacteria; phylum Acidobacteriota; class Holophagae; order Holophagales; family Holophagaceae; genus Geothrix. Next base: position 4,117 of record JAJYBX010000060.1, on the reverse strand, counting down.
CAGCAGCTTCCTGCCCGCGGCCTTCTGGTCCAGGAGGGCCAGGGCGGCCTCGGGATCCAGAACCACGTATTTCTCGGGCGAGGCCGCGATCTCGGCCTTGAGGTGGCCCTCCAGGTGCTGGGCGTCCACCCGGGCCCGGACGTGGCGGTAGAGGCTGGCGTACTCGAAGGGGCGGGGCAGGGCGCCCCGGTCCAGCAGGTCCACCGCCTGGGCGTAGAGGCAGCCCTCGGAAAGGGAGAACAGGGTGTTGAGGAAGACCCAGCGGGGATCGCCCAGGTCCACCAGTGTGCCGGCGTAGGCGTCCCGCTGTTCGGCGTATTCCAGCATTCGCGTGCCGTGCATGGCCCGCTTCACGAAGCCGAACCGGTTGGCCTTCACCAGGTTCCCCAGCTCCGTGTCGATCACCAGGCCCCGCGCCACCATGCGGGCGTCGAAGGCCATGTCCCCCACGGGCCACCCCTCGGAGGCCAGCCGCTCCCGGGCCTGGGCGTAGACCATCTGCTCGAAGGCCGCCACCCGGTAGTCCACCAGGGTGTAGTCCATGTCGTAGCCGACGGCCCGCACGGAGCGCAGGTTCAGCGTCCGGTTGCAGAAGATGCCGCGGCCGGGGGGCGGGAGGGGGGACTCGGAATCGGGCATGGGGCAGGATACCAAGGGGCCGCCGGTGGACGGCGGGCGCCCGCCGTTCCAGTCTGGAGGACGGAGACCCCGCATGACGCGCCGCCCCCTCTTCCTCCTCACCAACGACGACGGCATCCACTCCCCTGGCCTCCGGGCGGCGGCCCGGGCGGTGCGGGATCTGGGCGACGTCCTGGTGGTGGCCCCCGCCACCCAGCAGACCGCCATGGGGCGCAGCTTCACGGGCCATCCCGACGCGGCCCTGGAGCCGGTGCCCTTCGAGGTGGATGGCCACACGATCGAGGCCTACGCCTGCGAGGGCTCCCCGGCCTCCGTGGTCCGCCACGGCCTCTCGGTGCTCTGCCGGGACCGCCGGCCGGACCTGCTGGTGTCGGGCATCAACTACGGCGAGAACGTGGGCAGCAGCATCGGCGCCTCGGGCACCGTGGGCGCGGCCATGGAGGCCGCCAGCCGCGGCATCCCGGCCCTGGCCGCCTCCCAGCAGATGCACCCCGACCACTTCCTGCGCCACGGGGACCAGGACTGGGGCGCTTCCGAGCACTTCCTCCGCCTCTTCGCCCGGAAGCTCCTGGCCGCCCGCCTGCCCCACGACGTCGACCTGGTGAAGCTGGACGTGCCGGAGGACGCCACGCCGGCCACGCCCTGGCGCTTGAGCCGCCTGTCGCGCCAGCGCTACTTCGAGATGGTGCTCGACCAGCCCGGCCTCCACAGCCGCCTCCGGGACGGCCGCATCACGGTGCAGGTGGATCACGCCGCCCTGGAGCCGGATTCCGATGTCCACGCCCTCGTGCGCGACCGGGTGGTGGCCGTCACGCCCCTCAGCCTGGACGCCACCTCCCGCGCCGACTTCGGCGCCATCCGGGAGGCCCTGGGGGACTGACCTACAGCGGCGGCACGGGTGAGGCCAGGCCCTTGGGCCGGGCCTGGGGTGGGATGAGGTCCTCGGGCTTCACGCCAAGCTGGGCGGCGATCTGGGCGCGGCTGCCCTGGAGATCCCGCACCACGGCCTCCATGCGGACCTTCAGGGCCTTCTGCTTCTGCAGGAGGAGCGCCGCGTCGCCCTGGCCCTCCAGGATGGCGCCCCAGCCGTCCACTTCGGCGGCCAGGTCGATGCTGGTGCCCACGAGGGTCTTGCCCACCTGCCAGTGGAGGCTGACGGGCTCCAGCTTCGAGGAGAGGTTCGAGACGTTGGAGGCGATGAAATCCACATCCTTCATCAGGTTCCGCTTGGCCTGGGCCCAGTCGAGGGCCTGCCCCGCCGCGTCGTAGCGGTCGGCCAGGGAGCCGGCGAACTCGGAGAAGTCATTGAGGTCCGAGAGGGACTGGACCGTCTCGCCCCACAGCTTGGGATTCCTCTTCAGGCGGGCCAGCCCGGCGGCGGTGCCCTTGGGGAGGAGCACGTCCGTGAAGAGGCTGGTGCCCCGTTCCATGCACGCCTGGGTGGCCTGCTCGATGCGCCAGCCCCAGTAGTCCATCTCCCGCTGGAGGGCGCGGGCATCCGTGCCCTGCTCCCGGGCCTGCCGCTTGAGCCGCTCCAGCTGGGCCTCCAGTTCGTAGAAGCGCTGGCCCAGCAGCCGCAGGTCCTGGTTCTCCGCCATCATGGCCTTCAGCCGCGCCTGCGCCGCCTCCCGGCGCTTCAGGAGTTCATCGGGGGACATGGGAGCGGCGCGCTTCGTGCCGTCGGCGTTGCGGAGGATGCTGGGGGTGAAGGTCTTGCTGGCGCTCAGGTCCACCACCGGCGCCGGATCGCTCAGGGCCGCGGCCAGGCCCCCTCCGGCGGAGGCGCTGCCCGTGTCCCAGCCATCGCCGAGGGAGGCCCGCAGGCCCTCCAGGCTCTCCTGGTTCTGCGCCGCGCGGTGCTGCCGCTGCTGGTCGAGGAGCGCGTTCATGCGGCTGGAGTAGCCCTGGGCCCAGGCCTGGAGCTCGGCCTGCTCCCGCCGGAGCGCCTCCTGCCGTTCCGCCTCGATCCGGGCCAGCTCCGCCGGGTCCGGTCCCGAAGGTCCCGACGGCGCGAGGGCCTGGGCGAGCAGATTGCCGAAGATGCTGCCCAGCATGGCCGCCGCCTGCTGGTTCGCCGTGGGCTGGACCCGCTTGGGGGCTTTCGGGCGGGGCTGGACGCGGAAGGTCGTTCCGACCTTGCTGCGATCGACCTTCTGACCGGTCATCGCCTCGAGCTGGCTGAGGGCACTGGTGTCCTGGCTGCTCTGGGGCTTGGGGTCGGGCTTCTCCCAGTGGAGGCCCGCCTGGGCATGGAGGCTGAGGGTCAGGAAAGAGACAAGGAGGGTGGTCAAGGACCATCGCATCTTCACCTCCGCAGATTGGCCAGAGCCTGCTTGGCAGTGCCCAGGACGGCCATGAGGATGGCCTTGCGCTGGTCGAGGAGATCGGCGAGCCGCTCGCTCTCCGCGGCGGGCGGCAGGGCGGCGGGGGCGGGCTTGCCTTCCTTCGCGGCCAGCTCCGCCTGGGCCTTGCGGTCGGCCTCGGCCCGGGCCGCGGCGTCCAGGCGGGCACGGAGGCCCTTCACCTCGAGATCGAGGGAAAGCAGGCCCTTCTCCAGGCGCACCACCAGATCCTCGTCGGCATCGAGGGTCTGGTTTGCCAGCAGCCCGGGCAGGGTGCGGGTCTTCCACTCCACCAGGGACTCATTGGCGAGCTGCTCCAGGGCCTCGCGATCGGCCAAGGCCGCGCCCGGGCCCAGCTCCCGGGCCTGGGTGGCGCCGCCCAGGAGGGCGGGGGTATCGGCCTTCCAGGGTTCGAGGACGAGCTGCGCAAGCCTGCCGCTCTCGGGGTCAAGCGTCACCTGGCGGGCACGGACCCAGCCGTCGGGCAGCCTCAGGACCCGGCCCTGCAGGACGTGGTCCGAAGGTTCGGCCCAGAGGGCGTCTGGCCGGTTCTGCCGGGGGCCCGCGGCGGGGTCCTCCTTCCAGAACTCCAGGAAGATCCGGGTGGCGTCCTCACCCTGCTGCGGTTGCGGATTGGGCGCGCCGCGGACCACCCAGAAGGTCCGTCCGCCGAAATCCACCGGGAGGGCGGCGAATCGGGGGGTGGCGGCCCGGAGGCGGACCAGCTCCGACCAGGCGGCCGGGGCCCGGAGGAGAGGAGCCAGCGCCTCCACGTGCTCGGTGACGAGCACACCGTCGGCGGGGTCGACCGGGGTCTCGGGCTTTCGCAGCTGGATCTGGAAGGTCTTCTTCTTGGTGCCCGCACCCCAGCCCTTGCGCTTGAGGGCCAGGACCTCCACCGAAGGCCGGGTGGTCAGGTAGGAGATCAGGGCGTTGAGGTTCCAGCCGAAATCCTTCCCGTCCACCTTGAGGATGGACCAGTCCTCGTCCAGCCCCGCATCCTTGGCCGCGCCCCCTTCCAAGGCCTTGTCGATGACATAGAACATGTCCGAGTACCACTTCTCCCCGTTGACTTCCCTCAGGAACTTGGGGTGGAACCCCAGTTGGACTCCCAGGCGGTAGGGCCCCAGGCCCGC
>JAJYBX010000059.1 GCA_021778785.1 Acidobacteriota bacterium | reverse complement strand
CTCTGTGAGGCGGCTGTGACGCGCGGCCTCCGTGGCGCTCGGACAGCCCGCGGGAGGGGGGGATCCGTGACTCGACGGTGGCGGAAGCAGGCGATCATCAGCATCTCGTAACATCTGCGGAATCAGGGTTGACGGGCCTTTCAGGAGGCCGATACCTGATCCAAGCGATCTTTGGACCCCCGCAGTCGACGCGCGATCCAGGGCCCGGGATTGCCGTTGCCGCATCCTTGCGGCCTGTGGGAACCGGGAGCGCCACCCACAGGAGATGCCATGTTCCAGTTCGCCCCCCAGGGCGTCTCGGGCCCCGTGCGTCCGGACCTCCCGCCCACCCTTCTCCCGCACGCCATCTCCGCGGCGGCACCGCCCCGCGACCGTCTCCGCAGCCTGCTCATGGCGGGTGCCGTCTACCTGGCGCTGGCGGGATCGGGGGTGTTGCTCTCCCGCGCCAAGGCGGCGCTTCCCCCCACGGTCCTCCGGACCGGCCCTCCGCCCCGCGTGATCGAGGTCATCCTGAATCCGACCGCTCCCGCCGCGGTGCGTCCGGTGGTTCCGTCCGGTCCGGCGACGGGTCCGATCCTGGCCGCCCAGCCCGCGTCCGGGCCGATGCTGCCCCAGGTCCTCGAGCCCGGCGAGATTCCCGCCGGCCTGCCCACGCAGGACCTCAGCGGGCTCCAGATCCCCCGGCCCACCGGCACGGCGCCGATCGGAACGGGCCAGGCGTCCACCTCGGAGCCCCCGGGTCCCGCCCAGGTGCGCTTCATCGACATGAACACGGTCCGTGTCCTCCACCAGGTGACACCGGTCTATCCGGCCCTGGCCCGCATGACCCATGTCCAGGGCGCGGTGGTGCTCCTGATGACCATCGATGCGACCGGCACCCCCACGGACGTGAAGGTGCTGGAAGGGCATCCGGGCCTCCAGGAGGCCGCGCTGCAGGCCGCGCGGCAGTGGCGCTTCGAGCCCGCGCGGGTGGACGGCCGGCCCGTGTCCGCCAGCTTCCGCCTCACCCTCAACTTCCGCCTGCGGTGAGGGGGCCATGGACGCACGCCTCCGCAGCGACATCAACGTCACGCCCCTGGTGGACATCGTGCTGGTCCTCCTCATCGTGTTCATCACCCTGGTGCCGACCCTGCCCACGGCCCTGGCCACGGTCCTGCCGCGGCCGGGGCCCGGAAGGGAGGGCCCCGTGCTCCGGATCACCCTGCTCCCGGGCGGGGGGCTGGAACTCGACGGACGTTCCGCTTCCCTGGCCGAGCTCCCCGCCCTCGTCCGCGCCTCCTCGGGGCCGGTGCGCCTGCGGGTGGATCCCTCGCTGCCCTTCCATCGGGCCACCGAGGTGCTGGACCTGGTCAAGGGCGTCCGCCCGGAGGCCCGGCTCTCCGTGGTGGCCGCGGGGGAGGGCATCTAGGGCCTGTTTTCAAAGTGGGGTGCGGCCGCGCAAGGGGCGCCGCCCAAGCGAGGCCAGGAAAGCGACGAAGGCGATAGCGGCACTATCGACGAGGAGCTTGACGCAGCATCGCGCCGGGCGCCGCCCCTTGCCCTTCGGGACGTGGCCAGCCGCACCCCTGGCGGCGTTGCCGACCTTGAACGATGTCCCGCATCGCCCCGCGGTCGGCGCCTTGCCATGTGCGCGGCTGGCCGGCGTCGCGGCTCACATCCACTTTGAAAACAGGCCCTAGCCGCGTGCTAACCTGAAGCCGTGGATCAGGGCGCCGCTGTCCGCAAGGGCAGAGGAAAGTCCGGGCTCCACAGGGTGCTGGGCCTGGTAACACCAGGGCGGGGCGACCCGACGGACAGTGCAACAGAGAACAGACCGCCGATGGATCCTCGGATCACAGGCAAGGGTGAAACGGTGGGGTAAGAGCCCACCGCCGGACTGGCAACAGGACGGGCACGGTAAACCCCCCAGGGAGCAAGACCAAATAGGCCGGCGTACCGCGCAAGCGGCGAGGGTTGACCCGACCGAGCCGGCGGGTAGGTCGCTTGAGGTGGATGGCGACATCCATCCCAGAGGAATGACGCCCTCCTTCGAGAGAAGCAGACAGAACCCGGCTTACCGATCCACCGGAGCCCCCGCAAGGGGGCTTCGCCTGTTCCGGCGGCCTGTGCTTCAATGTCTTCCGGAATCCCCGATTCCCTTCTCGAGTAGGCCTCTGTTCAAGCTGATGGCATGCGCCGTCCGGATGCCGGACGCCGTCTGATTCCCCGACCGGCGAAGCCCTGTCATGCCTTCCTTGACCCCAGGACACCGGGGCGGCCCCCCGCCCCTGCTCGGAGCATCCATGTCATCCGATCTGGACCGACTCATCCGTCACCTCGAATCCGCCCAGGCGCAGCAGAACGATGGATTCAACCGGGCCTCAGGCGGGCGCAGCCGGCCGATTGGGGGCGGTTTCGCCCACTGGCGGGGGGAAGGCCATCCCCTGAACCAGGCCCTGGGCCTGATCGACCCCGTGACCGACGGGGAGCTGGGGGCCATCGAGGCCTTCCTTGGCGCGCCCACGGTGCTCGAACTCAGCCCCGGTGCGGATCCCGGACTCTGGCCGCTCCTGGCCCGGCGCGGCTACCGCCTCGGCCAATTCCAGCAGCTCCTGACCCGGGACCTCGTGGATGTGCCGCCCCCTGACCCCTCGGCGGAGGTCCGTCCCGCCGGGCCGGGGGAAGCGGAGTTGCAGGTGCGGGTCGTCGGCGCGGGTTTCGGCGACACCGATGCCTGGCAGGCGTTCGAGCCCCCGTTCTCCCTGCCGGATGGAGTGCCGGGGTGCCAGCGCTACCTCGCCCTCGTGCAGGGGGAACCGGCCGGCGGCGCCACCCTCGGTTGGATCGGCGACGTGGCCCTGCTGAGCGGGGATGCCGTCCTTCCGCGCTTCCGCGGGGCGGGGCTCCAGAAGGCCCTGATTCTGGCCCGCCTCCAGGAGGCCGCGCGCCTGGGGTGCCGCATGGCCTGCGCAAGCACCCTTCCGTCCACCCCCAGCCAGCGTGCCTACGAGGCCTGCGGATTCCGCGTGGCCTATCCCAAGGTCGAGATGGTGAAGGACTGAGGTCCTGAGGGGCGCTCCGGCGCGGCATGATGGTGGGGCATGCCGCGCCTCCACCCCAAGACCGCCGCGCTCCTCGTCACGGCCCTCGCCTTCCACGTGGACACGCTCCTCTACTACCTGCTGGTGCCCCTGCTGCCGGGCTATGCCCGGGAGCTGCGGCTGAACCAGATGGAGGTGGGCATCCTCTTCGGCAGCTACGCGGTGGCCATGCTGCTGGCGACCTTCCCCATGGCCGCCCTCACGGACCGTTTCGGCCGGCGCCGCCCCATGCTGTGGGGGCTCGCGGGGTTGGGTGCCACTACGCTGGTGTTCGCGTTCTCCCGGAATTTCGGGCTGCTGGTCCTGGCCCGGGCCCTCCAGGGCGTGGCCGGCGCGGCCACCTGGCTGCCGGGCATGGCGCTGCTGGCGGACCACTTCCCCTCCGGCGAACGGGGCCGGGCCATGGGCATGGCCTTCGCCGCGGCCAACCTCGGCGTGCTGGTGGGTCCACCCCTGTCGGGTTTCCTGGCCCAGCACGCCGGGCCCTCGGCCCCCTTCCTTCTCGGCGCGGCCCTGGTGGCACTGGATGCCGCGGGCCGGGCCTTCCTGCTTCCCGAGGTGGCCACGGTCCAGGGCCCCAGGTTGCGTTTTCGACAGTTGCTGGCGAACCCTGTGGTGCGCCTCTTCTCGGGCGCCATGGCCCTGGGTTCAGGGCTCTGGGCGCTGCTCGAATCCATGCTCCCCCTGGACCTGGACCGCCGCATGGGCCTCTCGGCCACCGGGATCGGCCTCTGCTTCGCGGCTTCGGCCCTGTCCCACACTTTCACCTCCCCGCTGATGGGGCGCTTCTCCGATCGCGTCGGCCGGGTGCCGGTGCTCCGGATCGGGCTGGTCCTGGCGATGGTGCTGCTGCCCCTCCCGGCCCTCCTTCCCAGGCTCTGGCTGGTGGTGGGGGCCATGATGGCCCTGGGCGCCACGGCCAGCTTCATCATGTCCCCCTGCAGCCCCGCCGTGGCCGACCAGGTGGAGCGCCTGGGCAGCCAGAGCTATGCGTCTGCCTTCTCGATCCTGAACCTGGCCTACGCCGTGGGAATGATGGTGGGCCCCCTGGCCGGGGGGGCGCTGGTGGAGGGGTTCGGGCTCCCGGTGGCCCTGGGGGTCTCGGGCCTGGGTTTCGGGGCCTACCTTCTGGCCACGCGGGGATTCAGCGCCTGACGGCGCGGTAGATCCAGCGTTCGGCCCCGGGATCCCAGGGGCGTCCATCCAGGCCTCCGAAGGCCGCGGGGGCCTCGAATCCGGCCTCGGCCAGGCAGGCCCGGACCTCGCCATCCGTGGGGATCCAGATGTCGTGGCGGAAGGCGGCGCCCCGGCACTGCCGTTCCGTCCAGATGCGCCGGCGGTCCGGGCTCCAGCGTACCCGCTCCCGATAGGCCCGGTCCGGGTAGTCCCGCCAGCGGGTCCGGAGGCGCGCGGCCACCCGCTCCAGGAAGGACCGGCCGGCCAGGTCCAGGAGCAGCGCGCCCCCGGGACGCAGCACCCGGGCGAATTCCCGGAGCTGGGCCAGGTTCTCCGCGTCCGTGGCGAAGTAGCCCCAGCTGGTGAAGGCGCAGAGGACGCCATCGGCGCAGCCGGCCCGGAAGGGCAGGGCCCGCAGATCCAGGCGGGCCAGGGGGGCGGGGTGCTCCCCAGCATGGCGCCGGAGGTTCAGCGGGCTGAGGTCTCCGCCCACCACCGCCAGGCCGCGGGCCGCCAGATGGGGATGGAGCCGACCCCAGCCGCAGGGGAGGTCCAGCACCCGGCTCCCGGCGGGAAGGGCCAGGAGGGCCGCCAGCGCAGGGCCCTCCTGGCCGGCATCCGCTTCCTTGTCGGCATAGATGTCGAAGTAGGCGGGATGGTCGAAGTCCCAGGCGAACCAGTCCATGCGACCAGTGTGTCTTACTCCTCGGTGTCGGCCTTCACCAGCTTCACGGAGGGGGCGGGGGCCTGGGTGCTGGCGATGCCCTTCCACTGGTAGCGGGTACCCCGCTTCTGGCCCGTCTTGCCGATGAGCTTGGCCTCTTCCAGCTCGGTGAAGAGCCGGCGCAGGGTGGCAGGAGCCCAGTCGCAGTCCTTCAGCCCCAGGGCCTCCTGGGCCTCGAAGCTGCTGAGGGAACCGGCCTTCTGGAGCTCCAGGACCAGCTTCTGCTTGAGGTCCTCCAGCTCGCCCTTGTTCCGGCGGGCCTTGGACTTGAAGGCGGGCACTTCCGGCTGGGGTTCCGCGGCCGCCGGTCGGGGGGCTGGAGCCGGGGCCGGGGGCAGGGCGGCCTGGGGGCGGACCTGGGCCTCCACCAGCAGGCCGTCCAGGTACATGTCGCCCCGCTCGGGCCGGAACAGCACCACCACGGAACCGGGGGCGATGTCCTCGTTCTGGAGGGCGGTGATGATGCGCTCACCCACGCGCCGCTTCTGGTCCGCCGAAAGGGAAGGAGATTGAACGATGACCACGGCCATGGGAGGACTCCGATATGTATAGGGACAACTTCATAATACAGCTCATTTGTTTCCCTGGACGAACGGAATTTTCATTAAACTCGATTACACTGCCCTCCGAGGTCCACCATGCGAAAGTCGAAAATCGATCTACCGGATGAACAGCAGCGCTTCGAGAGTTTCCTCCGTTCACGTCAGCTGAAGCTCACAGGCGAGCGCCGGGAGCTCCTGGCGGAGGTGTTCGCCCAGACGGAGCATTTCGACGCGGACCAGCTGCACATCGCCCTCAAGCAGAAGGGCAAGGCCATCAGCCGCGCCACGGTCTACCGCACGCTGGATCTCCTGGTCCAGTGCGGCCTGGTCCGCAAGAGCAGCTTCGGCGACCAGCACGCGCACTACGAGCCTGTGCGCAGCAATGAGCACCATGACCACCTCATCTGCCTGAACTGCAGCACGATCATCGAATTCTTCCGTCCGGACCTGGAGAAGCTCCAGGAGGCGATCTGCAGTGAGCACGGCTTCAAACCCATGCACCACAGCCACCAGATCTTCGGCCTCTGCAAGGAGTGCCTGAAGCTGGAGACCGACGGGTCGGCCCTCGCGCACCGGTTGAGCCAGCTCAGCGTCTGATGTACTCCGGGGGTTCCGCGCTGCGCGCACACCCCCGGACCCCCGCGCGAGAGCCCGGCGGAGCCGGGCTCTCGCTTTGCCCCTCCGGAAGGTCCGCGCTGCGTGCCTCCGGGGATCGCGACGCGGACGTCGCTCCCACGCGTCGCTGACGCGCGGACCCGGAGCCTCCCCCCGGACCCCCGCGCGAGAGCCCGGCGGAGCCGGGCTTTCGCTTTGCCCTCCGGAAGTTCCTCGCTGCGCTTCCGGGATCGCCACGCCGACAGCTGACCGTCGGCGCGCTTGGCGCTAGGCTAGGCCATGCCGAAACTTACGCTCCAGGATCTCCAGCGCCTTCCGAAGACGGATCTGCACGTCCACCTGGACGGCAGCCTCCGCATCCCCACCATCCTCGACCTGGCCGAGCAGCAGAAGGTGAAGCTGCCCGCGGACACCGCTGAGGGCCTGCGCCCCTTCGTGGAGGTGGGCGAGGACTGCAAGTCGCTGGTCGAGTACCTCCGGGCCTTCGACGTCACCCTCTCGGTGATGCAGACGTACGAGAGCCTGGTGCGGACCGCCTTCGAGCTGGCGGAGGACTCCGCGAAGGAGAACGTGCGGTACCTGGAGGTGCGCTACAGCCCCATCCTCCACCAGCAGAAGGGGCTCACCCTCCACGCCATCGTGCAGGCGGTGCTCGAGGGCCTGGCCCTGGCGGAGAAGCAGTACCCCATCAAGACCGGCGTCATCCTCTGCGGCATGCGCCACATCTCGCCCGACATCTCGCTGCGCCTGGCGGATCTCACCGTGGCCTTCAAGAACAAGGGCGTGGTGGGCTTCGATCTCGCGGGCGCCGAGGAGAACTTCCCCGCCAAGCGCCACAAGGACGCCTTCGGCCGCGTGCTCCAGAACAACATCAACTGCACCCTCCACGCCGGCGAGGCCTACGGCCCCGAGAGCATCCACCAGGCCATCCACCTCTGCGGCGCGCACCGCATCGGCCACGGCGTGCGGCTCATCGAGGACGGCGATCTGCTCAACTACGTGAACGACCACCGCATCCCCCTGGAGTGCTGCCCCTCCAGCAACGTGCAGACCAAGGCCGTGAAGAAGATGGCGGATCATCCCATCCGCCTCTTCTACGACCTGGGCCTGCGCGTCACCGTGAACACGGACAACCGCATGGTCACGAACACCACGGTGAGCCGCGAGTTCCAGGTCATCCACGAGGAGCTGGCCTTCAGCCTCGAGGAGATCAAGGAGGTCATCATCATGGGCTTCAAGAGCGCCTTCCTGCCCTACGCCCTCAAGCGGGCGCTCCTGGCCGAAGTGGTGCACGAGCTGAAGGCGTTCAAGCCGGGCAGCCTGGAAAGTAAAAAGGAACAGCTCTGATATCCTGACTGCCGAGGTCAGGATTCATGCTGGATCGCTTCGCCGTCTTTCTCGACCACCACACCAGGCTGCTGCTCACCACCCACGAGAACCCGGATGGGGATGGCGTGGGTGCCGCGGTGGCCCTGGCGGCCCACCTGAAGGCGCAGGGGCGGCAGGTCCGCATCGTGGTCACGCCCGCCCTTCCGGAGAACCTCCGCTTCCTGGATCCCGAGGGCTGGATCGAGGCCTACGACGCCGGAGGTGCCCACCGGGACCTGGCCGCCTGGCCCGATGGCTGGCTGCTCATCGACGCCTCCGAGCCCCATCGGATGGGATCCCTGTTCGCCGCCTTCGAGGCCACCGGGGCCATGCGGGCCTGCCTGGACCACCACCTGAAGGATGCCCCCAAGGGCTTCGATGCCGAATTCACGAACCCCTCGGCCAGCGCCAGCGCGGAACTGATCTACGACCTGATCCGGCCGCGCATCGGGGGACCCCTGCCGGAGGTCATGGCCCAGGCCCTCTATGCGGGCATCGTGAGCGACACCGGCAACTTCCGGCACTCGAACGCCACCCCCAAGATCCACCGCATCGCCGCGGATCTGGTGGGGCAGGGCATCCACCCCTCCCGCACCTACAACGCCCTCTACCAGACGGCCACTCCGGCCAAGCTGAAGCTCTTCGGCCGGGCCCTGGAAGGCCTGCAGCTCCGCGACGACGGGCGCTTCGCCTACGTGGCGGTCACGAAGGCCGACCTGGACGCCTGCGGCGCCACCCACGAGGATCTGGACGAGCTGGTGGAGGAGCCCCGCAAGCTGAAGGGGGTGGAAGTGGCGGCCCTCTTCTCCGAAGCTGCCGATGGCCGCGCCAAGGTGAGCCTCCGGTCCCGGGAACGGGTGGACGTGAACGTGGTCTGCCGCAAGTTCGGGGGCGGCGGCCACCGGCTGGCCTCCGGCGCCAAGGCCCCCCTGCCGCTGCCCGACTTCATCGCCCAGGTGGAAGCGGCGGTCCTGGCCCAGATGGGACAGGATATTGTCTAGAAAATAAACCAGACACGGTTCCTTGCGTGCCGATGGGATCGGTCCCAGACTCATGCGTAGGCCCGCCGGCATCTCATG